>JACAFA010000060.1 GCA_013388525.1 Ignavibacteriaceae bacterium
ATCTCTTACATCCGGTAAAGCACGTGCAACGATTACTGACATTGCATAATCGATGTATGAGGATTTCATTTCCTCTTCAAGTGTGATAGGTACTATTTTTTCAAAAATTGTTGCCATAAATTTTATTATTTTTTCTTTGTTGTTTGCTTTTTTATTTCTTCTAAATATTCTAAGTCTACCAAGTCCTCTTTGCGTCCTGCTGCTTTTTTCATCGCAATAAGATTATCAAGTGACGGGACAAAAACTTTTACTCCTTCAATTCAACATCTCTTTTATTTTTTCACGCTTCTTTAAATCTGTCCCCGCTACAAAGGGATGAAAGTCTGTAATTAAGAGATATTGTCTCAATAACATCTTCTTTTCTGGTAACTCCTCAATTGTTAAATCTTCAAGTCCCGGACATCCTAAACTACTTAATGCATTTACAGGTCTCTTTGAATTTGCTTTTGTGGGTTCAAAAAAAATATCGATATCAAAAGTATTCCTCATATAGCCATGCGCAGGAAATGCCATCGCTCCAATAACCACAAATTTTACTTTATGACCTACTACTGATTGAAGGAGTTTTTGGATAGTCATGTTCTTATACAAATTTGATCGTTTGCTTCAAAAGCTGCATAAAAATTTTAGCGCTGCTTTTTTGTTAAGGTTAGATTAAATGATATTTCAAACTCCAGCTCTTTTTTTGGATCATCTTTCTCAGGCTGCAATATGTATGTGTTTTTTCTTTTCATAATTTGTTACACATCAAGATTAGCATACTTAGCATGTTTCTCTATAAACTCTTTTCTTGGTTCTACCTCATCACCCATGAGTGTTTCAAAAATTTTATCTGCATTTGCTGCGCTTTCCAGTGTAACCTGAAGAATTGTGCGTGTTTCCGGATTCATTGTTGTTTCCCAGAGTTGTTCGGGATTCATTTCTCCCAAGCCCTTATATCGAGAAATAACCACTCCTTTAACTTCCTTTCCTTCTGAAGTTTCTTCCTCTGTTACTTCCTCTTCTTTAACTTCCGTTTTCTTTTTTTCTTTACCATCTACTTTAAGTCTTTTAAGAATTTGGTCTCTTTCGTTCTCATCGTAAGCATAAAATTCTTCTTTTCCTTTTTTAATTTTATATAGCGGAGGTTGAGCAATATAAACCTTCCCCGAAGTAATCAAATCTTTCATGTGCCTGTAAAGAAATGTGAGAAGCAATGTTCTGATATGACTTCCGTCAACATCGGCATCAGTCATAAGAATTATTTTACCATATCTTGATTGTGAATGATCAAACTCGGCGCCAAGTCCTGCACCAATTGCAGAAATTATTGCTCTTATTTCATTGTTCTCAAGAATTTTATTCATCTTTGCTTTTTCGACGTTCAATATTTTTCCTCTAAGAGGAAGTATCGCCTGGAACTTCCTGTCTCTGCCTTGTTTGGCGGAACCACCGGCTGAATCTCCTTCAACTATATAAATTTCACAATGCTCGGGATCTGTTATGCTGCAGTCCGCAAGTTTGCCTGGAAGATTCATGTTGTCCAGTGCATTTTTTCTTCTTGCAAGATCTCGCGCTTTTCTTGCTGCTTCTCTTGCCTCTGCGGCGCGCATACATTTTTCAATTATCTTTCTACCAACCGGAGGATTTTCTTCAAGAAATTCTGC
>JACAFA010000165.1 GCA_013388525.1 Ignavibacteriaceae bacterium
ATTGAAGGTAAATACAAAGTCTTTGTTGGAAAAGATAGTAAAAGCAATGATCTTCTCACCACAAGATTTGCAAAACAAAATGATTATTGGTTTCATGCAAGAGGATCTTCAGGTTCTCACGTTGTTTTAAGGGTTGAGAATACAAAAGAAACAATTTCTAAAAATATTTTAAAAAAAGCTGCAGCGCTTGCAGCATATCACAGTAAGGCTAAAACTGCAGGAATTGTTCCGGTCGCATATACTTTAAAGAAATATGTGGTTAAGAAAAAAGGTGATCCTTCGGGAACTGTTCGTCTTTTAAGAGAGGATGTTTTACTTGTTAAACCGGAGATCCCAGCCGGCTGTGAGTATGTTGTTGATGAGTGATATTCTGAAGCATTAATTACTTCTGTGGATGAGATTTATAACTAGCTTTACTATCTTTTGTTTTTCTTTTGGATAGTTTTCAGCAATTTAAAATTAATCCTGCTTGTTACCTTTGGGAGTTTTAAATAGAACTATTTCGCAATTGGAATTCGAATCCATATAATTTTTATTATTTAACTCTTAAGTCGTTAAGATGTTAGTAAATAAATAAGTAAAGAATTATTCAGTGAAAATGTAGTGTGCTAAAAATCTTCTCCACCTTCAAAACTACCATTTTCTTCTCCCCTTCTTTCACGACTGGGTTTGTAGTTGTTAAATGTGTATCGAACATTTAACATTAATGATGGTGACTGCATGTCAAAGCGATTATAGCTATAAAAACTTGAACTCTCCGAAGAATATTCAAATTTTGTAGTTGAAAATACATCTCTTACCTGAAGTGTCAGTGCTAATACGTTCGAAATTATTTCCTGTCTGATTGAAATATCAGAGCTGAAAAATTCTTCTCTTGTTCCCTGAGCAGATACTGAGGGACTGTTATAATTTAAATTAAACTGAACCTGAGTTGAACTCCAGAGTTTGAATGTATTATTCATTCGTGATTGCCAGTTAAAACTTTCATTTGAAAATGATTCATCCTGTATGCTTCCTTCGACTCTGTAATTAAAAACGTTTCCCATAAAATTTATGTTCCAGAAATCCAAAGGATCAAATATTAACATTACTTCACCACCCAGAGAATAATCTTTACCAACATTGCTAAAGGTTGTCAGCGTTACATTTTCTTCAAGCGCTGTTCTGATTGGTTCAATCTTATTTGTAGTCATTCGGAAATACACTTCTGCAGAAATGTTCGTACTACCGAGAATTGATTGAACACCGGTTTCATAAGAATCTATGAATTCAGGCAAAAGGTTCGGATTACCAATTCTAACATTATTAGCATCCATCCAGGTTGGAAAAGGTTCTAATGCCCAGCCGCTTGGTCTGTTAATCCTTCTTGAATAACTTGCCATAAATGTTGAGACATCAGAAAGTTTATATGAAGTGTGTAAACTCGGGAAGTAATCTATTCTATCAATATTAAAAGTCTGGTTGATCCACGGAACTGCAATATTCCGATAAGTATATTCCGCCCGAAATCCTAACTGATAATTGAGTAACCAAAGCAAATCTGAATACATTACATATAACGATTGCTGATTATCAAAATATTCTGTCAGATTATTGAACTCAGATTGAATTTCATACTCACCGGTTAATGGATTGAATTCAGAAAGCTGATTATTTTCTTCTGACTCTTCAATCTTTCCTTCATATCCTGTTTCAAATTTACTTGCATCGGATAAAGGTAGAGTATAATCCAACTTACCTCTGAAATTTTTTGAGGGACCGTTCTCAGCAGTCTTTCTTCCACTGAACTGACTTACATTATCAAACTCTGCAGTTTTAGTCAGCTCATCTGATTTTTGCTGCCCGAATACAAGTTCAGCTAATAATTGATGACCGGACAGACTAAAAGTGCGTGTGTAATTTGCATTTAAAGAATAATAAGATCCTTCGCGAGATCTATCGCTTGTACCTGTGTATTGAAATTGAGTTGGATCATTTGAAGCTGACTGAGTATAATTTTTATTAGATGTCATTCCGCCTTCTCGTTTACCACCTCGCAATCCAAAATTCAGATTATCATTTCTGCCCAAACTGAATTCAATTCCTGCTCTGGCTTCAAAAGAAGTTCTTCCGCGGGTGATTTCGCCAAGAGAGTTTATAGTTGAAGTATAATTTTCAAGATAATAAATATTTGATTGTGTCTGATCTCCGGGGAAATATCTCCTGTTATAATCAAGTCCAAAATTTAATTTGAATCCATCCTGATAATTGATTAAAATATTTCCGCCATAACTATCGTACATGCCTGCATTTGCACTAACAATACCATTCATTCCCGGGCTTACATTCTTTTTCAAAATTATATTTATAATTCCAGCCGTCCCCTGAGCATCATATTTGGCCGTTGGATTGGTGATAATTTCAATCTTGTCAATTGATGCTGCGGATATCTGCTGTAAAGCATCCTGAGAATCCATAAGTGAAGGTCTGCCGTCAATTAAAACTGTGAAGTTTTGACTTCC
>JACAFA010000117.1 GCA_013388525.1 Ignavibacteriaceae bacterium
AAAAGCATACAAACCAAATAAACCTTTCAAACCTGTAGCTGACTTTTCAGCAGATTCTAATAATATAGTTGCAGGACAAAGCATTAACTTCTTCGATCAATCATCATTTTTGCCAACAAACTGGCAATGGAGTTTCCCTGGAGGATTTCCCTCTTCATCAACGGATCAGAATCCACAAAATATTTTATACAATACTCCAGGTGTTTATGACGTTTCATTGATAGCTACGAATGCAATGGGAAATGATACACTGATAAAGACTTGTTATATTGAAGTGGAACAAGCCAGTTATGTTGAAGATTCGTTTTCTCCGGAAGATTTTTATTTATTCCAGAATTATCCAAATCCATTTAATCCAACTACAACATTGTCATATGTTATTGGACATTCGTCATTCGTTTCATTGAAAGTGTACGATGTTTTAGGAAATGAAGTTGCGACACTGGTTAATGAAGATAAGCTAGCTGGAAATTATGAAGTTCAGTTCGTTGCTGCCGGATTAACAAGCGGAATTTATTTTTACAAATTAATGGCTGATAATTTCGTCCAGACAAGAAAGATGATCCTCTTGAAATAATGATGACTTATTTTATATTTCAGCTATGCGAAATTTTGAAGTAACACTTACGTATAAAACATTGTTGATTAATCAGTTACTGACCAAGAATATCTATATCAATAAACAAAAGATATTGGAAGTCGAACTTGACGATACTCACTGTATTTCTCCTGAAGAATTTTGCGATGCTGTTATTAAAGTTCAGGAAAGACCAAATGTTGTTCGAATAAATGTTGTTGAAAAATATAAACCCACCGAAAAGCCACTTCAATGGATAACTGAAAACTTCGGCAGAATTTATTTCCATAACGGAATACCATTGATTCTCCACAAAAATTAAATTTTACGTCAGTTCTGCTTTTCCTTCGAATCATTTTTTTTGATACAATTCTCATTTTAGAATTTATTTAAATACACAATGCCAGAAATTTGATGAGAAATCAAACATTAATACTTCGAACTAAACTAAATTGAAATGGCATAATGGTTGAAAAATAGAAGTTAAAAAACAGAGGGCAGTCAAATGACTATTTATTTATTAGCAGGAATAATTCTTGGTGGACTTTTACTTTTTATAGTCACCTCTATCAGAAGTATCAGAAAATCCAGATCTGAAGTCGAAAAAATGTTCAAATAACTTTTTGTAATTGTATTGTTTAGTGGTGAGGGCGAATTAAAAGGAGATCGGAAAATGGTCTCCTTTTTCTTTGAAATGTTTATCTAAGATAAATCTGAAAACCGAAAAGCAAAAAAATATTTTTTATCTTAACGTTTAATTCGTTTTTAGCACCATTATAATTTGTATTTTCTCCATTCAGACTTCCACCTTCGTATCTTCCTGTAAGCTCAAAAGCTGCATGCTGAGAAACAAAATGTGATATTCCGATTCCAGCGTTGTATGCAAAACCATTTGCGTAAGCATCATTGTTGTAATAAGCATATTCTAAATCCGTGATGGTTTCATCTTTCTGAGAAAAAGATGAATAACCACCTGAACCTTCAAAATACATTGCAAAATTTCCACCGAAAGGAATATAGTATCTTGCCCACAATCCTATAAACCATACTTTTTCATTTACAGATTCACTCGTATTATTTGGATTCGGATCAGGTGTATTCGTACGGTTTCTTTCGCGCCATTGAAAATCAAATCCGAACACTGAATTATCCTCAACAATACTTCCGTTACGTGAACTGAAAATAAAATTAAAACCATCAACATTTACTTTACTATTTGCATCACCTAAATTTTCTGAGAAATTATAATTTTCCCAGCCAAGCCAGCCTGCCAAACCACCTGACCAGCCGCCTTTCTTCAGAGCTTGTTCGCGATTTTGCTGTGAATAAATAATTGATGATAAAATAAACACGAGTAGAAATATTTTTTTAATATTCATAAAAGAACCTTAAAAAGATTAGATGTCAGAATGATTATTTTAACAGAAAACTTAAATGTTGTCTAACAATATCAAGATGCCAACCCGAAGTGAAAATGAATTAAAGTCATCTTCTGTGAGTTGGTAATTACCGGAAAATTCCAATACTGATGCTTCTGCTAACCTGTAACGATAGCCAGCACCAATTCCACCACCAAATTTTGCTTTGTAATCTGATGAAATTTTTTCTTCGCTATATACATCATAAATATCAGCAGTAACTCTTAGAAAATTTACACCTGCTTCAAGTGTTCCGAATAATTCTTCTGAAAAATAATACCGCACACCAGCAAGAACTGGTATTGAGTTAACTGAAAAGTTAATAACTTTACCCTGGACAGCGAACCCTTCGCTTTTGCCCGGAAAATTTTGATAGGAAACTGTAAGAGTGACTGATATTTCTTTATTAAACTGAAATTCACCAATAGCAGAACCGCCAATTCCGGTTTGAGCCAAATCTGCAAATGAACCAGTTGGAAATCCAATATTAAAAGAAGCACCTGCATTAAATCTGCTTTGTCCAAAAATTGAAGTTGTAATCAGAATGATGAAAACAAATACATAATTTTTATGAAGCATAGTCTTTCTGAATTGTAAATGAATTGTCATTATTTCAACGTAAAATTATTCATTAGGGTATTTAATACCAAAAAGGAAGAAGCGACGGAATTGGAAAGGAGTGAAATGATTATTTAATCAACATTAATTTCTTTGATTGAAAACTATCACCAATATTCATAACGTAAGTATATACGCCACTTGGCAAAGAAGCAGCATCAAAAAGAATATTGTGCTTACCTGCTGGTTTCTCTTCTGCAATCAACTCACTTATTTTATTACCGAGAATATCATACAGGTTTAGTAAAACAAATCCTGAGCGTTTCATCTCAAAACTTATTGTTGTTGAAGGATTGAATGGATTGGGATAGTTCTGAAAAAGAATAAAATCCGTCGGCTTTTGTTTTTCGAACTCTACAAAAGTGGAAGTGTAATCATATAACTGAATAACTCCGTTATCAGGAGTGATTTGTGCAAGTATCACCTGCACTGTATCAAGACTGAATGACTGGTAAATTTTTGAGTTATTATTCTGAACAAGTAAAACTTTTTCCCACGTTTCAGGCAATGAGATATATGCAGTTAGAGGATAATTATAAATCTGATCCGATAAATTATCGGTCAATGAAATTTCAATGAGTGAATTGGACTGGGATAATACCTGATAAGAATAAGCATCTCTTTCTTTTATATACTTAGTAATATTACCGATGGATTCAATCCAGATTAAGTTGTCATTACTTTTTTGTGCTAACCAATCACAAAGTAAAACTAACCATTCGCTGCTTATAGGATTATAAGCACCTTGTGAAATCAATTCGCCAAGTTCCGCAAATGGTACAACTTCGTGTGCTAATTGAATTCCCCACGTTCCGTTAGCAATTGAATTATCAATCCAGTTCATAAAACTATTTAGCTCATCAAGATCGTCTTCAAATACAATCCTTGGCTCGTTGAAAATTACCTCATATGATTTAAGTGCATACCATTGCAAATTATTAAGCGTGTAATTGTTTGGATTAAGTCCTATTGCTCTTGCAGATTCATAATATAAACTTGCAAGAGAATCCAGATATTGATTGTGTTCAGCATAAGGATACGCAAACGTGATACAAGTTGTGTAATTCGTGCGGGCTTCTATCATTTTTTTTGAATGATATAATTCATAATGAATTGTATTTGGTGTAAGTGTATCACCAACAGGAAGTTGCAATAAGTGAGGATGATTTAAAGAGTGAGAACCAAGTTCATAAACCTCAGAATACATTTCAAGAAACATTGGCCAGGTACCATATCGCCAGATTCCTGGAAGTTGTTCTGTTAAAAACGGTGGAAGCAGGAAACATGTTGCATTAAATCCAAATGAATTTAATATCGGTCGGACATAATCATACTGTGCTTTGAATCCATCATCAAACGAAAAAGAGAAAGCTGACTTTCTATCATCAGCCCACCTCGTTACATAAACTTTACCAAAATTTGAACCATCTGATAAACCTGTATTTGCTATCACATTGTCACAAGGTGAGATGATAATCATCAAGAATGAAACAGCTAATATAATATATTTTGAATAGTTAATCACAAATCAAAGAAATAATAAAAAAATTAAATGATGCAGAATATGATTCAAAGAGCATTCCATTAATTCATAATAATTTCAAAATCTGTAATTTATTCCGGCTGAAACTGACATATAATTCAATGTTTCAGCAGCGCCAGAAATTTCCTGAGCTTCTTCCGGGTCAGCGGGAACATCCACAGTGAATGCATCAGTTAATACATTATAGTTGAAAGAAGCATCAATAAACCAGTGCTTGTGAAAGAAGAAAATATAACCCGCTGAAATTCTAAGCATGGCTTTACTGCCATTTTCATCTATTTCAGGTAACTCAACTGTTTCGCTGCTTCCGGATGAATCAACATTTACAATACCTTTCAAATTAAAAGTGAAATTATATAACCCGGCTTCAATCATTATGTAAGGACTTTGAGTTTTCTGTTTAAGAAAATACCATTTTACTCCAATCAAAATTGGAATAGTTGAAAAAGAAGATTCGACATCAAATTTAGCATCCATACCCAATTCATTTGCCTTTTCATTCAATGCATCGACATCCAACTCAAAACGGTTGTAACCAACAGATAGTGAGAAGATTGATGAATTTCCGAAAAGATATAAAAAGTGAGCATCTCCGCCGTAACCGGTTCCGAAATACTCTGTGAATTTACCGTTTGGAAAATTTACGTTACCATTAATACCGGTAGCAAAATCACTTTGTGATTTTAGAATGGAAGTTAAAGTTACTGCAATTATGAGAATTAAATATTTTAACATTTCTATTTCCTTAAATAATTCTGGTTAAAAGTTACTAATCAAATACACAATTAAAAAAATTTTAGAAATTTTAAGCTGCAATTTAAATCTCCAATAGACTAAAGACTTGTAATATTTTTGTAAGAACCATCTGCTGGTCATTATTTCGAAAACAATATTTACATTGCCAAATAATAAAAATAAAACTATGTTTGTTGATGGAATTTTAAACTAAATAAATATTAGTAGAATACGGAGTAAAAATGCACAACAACACATTGAACCATCTTGATTATTACCGCCTTCCCTGGAACCTCACCGATAATTCTATCTCCTGGCTGGAGCCAACTTCTAAATGTAATCTCTATTGTGAGGGATGTTACAGGCTGAATGAAAAAGATGGTCACAAGACTATGGAACAAGTAAAAAATGATCTTGATGTTTTCGTCAGATTACGCAACGCAGATGGTGTCTCGATCGCCGGCGGTGATCCTCTCACCCACCCGGATATTATCGAGATAGTAAAAGAAGTGAAGAAAAGAAATATGAAGCCTATCATTAACACCAATGGTCTGGCTTTAACAAAAGAGTTATTGCATGAACTTAAGAAAGCCGGAGTTTTTGGTTTTACTTTTCATATCGATAGTAAACAAGGTCGTCCGCATTGGAAAGATAAAAATGAATTAGAACTAAATGAATTGAGATATAAATATGCCAGAATGTTAGCTGATGAAGGAAATATTTCCTGTGCTTTTAACTCTACAGTATATGAAGATACAATGAAATATATTCCCGAAATGGTCAAGTGGGCGCAGAAGAATATTGATATTGTTCAAGTTATGGTATTCATTCTTTACCGCGCTGTTAATAATAAAGATTATGATTTTTATCTGGGACCAAAAAAGATTGATATGAGTCAGCTCGTTTATAATGAAGACCCGGAAACGCGAGCAGATATAAAGGCACCGGAAGTCGTTGAGTTAATCAGAAAAGATTATCCTGATTTTGATCCCTGTGCATATTTAAATGGTTCAGAAAAACCAGATTCATTTAAATGGCTGTTAACAGGAAGATTAGGTACGGAAAATAAAATTTATGGTTACGTTGGCAGCAAAGGAATGGAAATGGTTCAGATGTTCTATCACTTATGGTTTGATAAATATCTGGCTTATGCAGCACCAAAGTGGACGAAACGTGGAAAGAGCATGCTTCTTATGGGTGCATTAGATAAAAAATTAAGAAAAGCATTTTTCAATTTTTATAAAAATCCTCTTAACATTTTTAAGAGACTACATTATCAATCAGTCATGATTATTCAGCCGGTTGATTTTCTTCCTGATGGCAGACAAAGTATGTGCGATGGCTGTCCTGATATCACCGTATGGAATGGACAGCTTGTCTGGTCGTGCAGAATGGAAGAGCAGTTAAAATTTGGTCATAACCTTAAAACTTATCCGAAGGATTTTATGAATTAGAGCTCATTGTTCAAATGAGAGCCGCTTTTCAAGGCGGCTTTTTTATTGCTATTACAATATCTCGTGTCTATTTTTACGTTGCAAAAAATATAAGTCCTTAGCTCAATCCGGCTTTGTCTTATAAATCAGATTTCACTGCGATTTACTCGAAAAAGCATATTTGCAAATCGTTCATTGTTTATTCTGAAATTTTAATATGCGCCTGTAGCTCAATTGGATAGAGCACCTGACTTCGGATCAGGCGGTTTGGGGTTCGAGTCCCTACAGGCGTACAAGGTTAAATCACAAATCTCAAATAATAAAAATAAAACAAGAACTGATGATCAAATTCAATATCCAGATATTTATTCATAATGATTTGAACTTTCGAAATTTTATTTTGCTAATTATTTGTGATTTGAAAATTGTCATCTGGAATTTTGGAACCAGATGATTTTCGATGAGCAGAAATATCGTTTTATGTTTGCAGCTTTACAGGAAGCTGAAAAGGCATTGGAAGAAAATGAAGTTCCTGTAGGTGCTGTTGTTGTTAAGGAAAACAAGATAGTGGGCAGAGGTTATAATCAGGTTGAACGATTAAAAGATGCTACTGCTCATGCAGAAATGATAGCATTAACTGCTGCTGCTAATCACATCGGAAACTGGCGGTTGAACGAGTGTTCCATTTATGTTACTCTTGAACCATGTGTAATGTGCACCGGTGCTTTGCTGTCATCAAGAATTAAAGAACTTTATTTTTCTATTTTCGATCCAAAGTTTGGTGCTTGCGGAAGTATCTATAATCTTGCTGATGATGGAAAGACCAATCACAAAATAAAAGTTTATTCCGGTATTTATGCAGAAGAAAGTAAAAAACTTCTTCAGGAATTCTTTGATAATCTGAAAAACAAAACCAGGCTGAAATTTTCTCCGCCAACAGCTTGAGACTACATCTAATATTTTTTAATTTGCAATAAAAAAAATTTTACTTATGCGATTACTTTTATTCGGAGCACCCGGTGTTGGAAAAGGAACACAGGCAAAATTACTTTCCTCAAAATTTAACATACCACACATTTCCACAGGTGACATTTTAAGGCAGGCAGTAAAAGATGAAACTGATCTTGGCAAGAAAGCTCAGGAAATTATGAGCAGAGGCGATCTTGTTCCTGATGATATTATGATTGGAATAATTAAATACAGATTGAATAAAGATGATTGCAAAACAGGTTTCATTCTTGATGGATTTCCCCGAACTATAAATCAGGCAATTGCTCTTGATAATCTTCTGAGCGAAATGAAAATTAGTGATATAAAATTAATAAACATTTTTGCTGATGAAAATGAAATAGTAAAACGACTTGGCAACAGAAGAGCTTGCAAAGTTTGCGGGCATATTTTCACTCTTTCTGAAATTGAAAACTCCGATAGTTGCCCTGATTGTAAAGCTAAAAATAGTTTTTTCCTGAGAGATGATGATAAAGAAGAAGTAATCCGAAAGCGATTGGAAGTTTTCCGCAAGACTACAGAACCTGTATTAAAACATTATGAGAAACAAGGTAAAGTGATTTCTATAAATGGGCTTGGGTCTGTGGAAGATGTAAATACAGAATTATTAAAAATTCTTACCCGTTGAAAATTATACTTCAGCTTTGGGTTTGATTACTGCTTTCAGCGCTCTTCCATCTTCAAGCTTTATAACTCTCTCATTCGCTTTCTTAACTATATCATAGTTATGAGTAACCACCAGCACTGCAGTTCCTTTTTTATTAATTTTTTTTAGAAGTGACAATATCTCACCGGAAGTTTCAGGATCAAGATTTCCTGTAGGCTCATCGGCAAGTATCAGTATCGGATCATTTAAAATTGCTCTTGCAATTGCAACGCGCTGCTGCTCTCCTCCAGAAAGTTCGTGAGGTTTGTTTAATCTTTTATGAGAAAGACCAACTTCTGTTAAAGCTTCATTTATTTTTTGCTTGACATCCTTTGATGATTTGCCGGTAACTTTCATTACATAAGCAAGATTTTGATAAACATTTCTATCCGGAAGCAATTTAAAGTCCTGGAAGATGACACCAATTTTTCTGCGAAGTAAAGGAATCTGTGAGGGTTTGATTGTCTGGGAATCAAACTCTGCAATCCGTACTGTACCGGTAAGTGGAACCTGATTCATATAAATTAACTGCATTAAAGTACTTTTTCCAATTCCACTTTTTCCAATTACAAAAACGAATTCGCCGTAATCAAGTTCAAAGTTAAGGTTTGTGAATACAGGTTGGTTTTTATAATGAAATTCTACATTGTCAAATGAAAGCATCATTAGTTGATTTTCCTCATTATGAATTGAGCTCGCTCTGATTTTGGATTAATATCCTTAAAAGTAAAACAATCATAGCACGCATCTATTTGAAACCCGGCTTTATCGGCAACTTTAAAGTAAGTATCTATTTTATAAATTTTTTCTTTGTGTGTTTCTCTGAATTCCATTCCGGATTTATCTTTTATGTAAAAATGATTTGAATGAATTCTGCTCAGTTTATTATACTGACTTACTCTCTGAAAGTAGTAACCATTAAAATTACCTTCTATGGATTTACTTTTCACAAAGTTCAGACTATTCCTTTCAAGGCTTACGTCGAATGTGAAGACGCCATCTTTTTTTAAGAGATGACTAACTTCAGTAAACATCTGGAGAAGATGTTTTTGCTTAAGGATGTAGTTAATGCAATCAAAATTCGAAAAAATAAAATCAAACTTTATTTTGAAAGGAAGTTTGGTCATATCACAGCAGATTTTCTTAAAAGAATTATTATCAGATGACTTCAACATTGATATGGAAATATCTGTTGCAAAGTAATTTTTATATTTACACGAAAAGTATCCCGCTATCTTGCAGCTACCGGATCCAAGTTCAAGTATTACTGCATCTTTTTTAATGTAATCTTCAGCAACTTCCAGAATGTAATTTGACCAGCTTACATAATCTAATTTTTCCATCATAAAATCATAAATAGCTGAGACTTTTTCGTAAGGTTTTACTTTCATACTCTGATATAATTTTTCTTTCTGTTCTTTAATATAATTTCAGCATACTTAAAAGCTTCAATCATACTTGATTCATCTGCTATTCCACTGCCAGCGATATCATAAGCAACTCCGTGATCCGGAGAAGTTCGTACTATCGGTAATCCGGCTGAATAATTAACTCCTTGTCCTGCATTTATATATTTAAACGGGATCAAAACCTGATCGTGGTACATTCCGAAAACCATATCATAATTCTCAAATCGTCTTTTCGCAAAAAAAGCATCTGATGAGAATGGTCCTTCAATCATTTCAAGAAATTTCTTTTGTTTGATGATCGGATCTATTATCTCCTTTTCTTCTTTACCAATTATTCCCGCTTCTCCGGCATGCGGATTTAAGCCGAGTACTGCAATTTTCGGATTACTAATTCCCATATCATTGTTCAACATACTTAAAATAGTTTCAAGTTTTGATTTTAACATCCTTGAATTCAGTGATTTAGAAACTTGTTTTAAGGGAATATGAATTGAATACAGTCCAACACGCAGCTTTTTCGACAAAAAGGTCATTACAAAATTTTTAATATTGCACCAGTCAGCAAACATTTCAGTCTGACCGGGATACTTAACCCCCGCAAGATTCAAAGCTGTTTTTGAAACAGGAGCAGTTACAACTGCATCAGCTAATTTTTTGTTCAGAAAATCAAATGAAGTTTTCAATGCAAGATAGGCAGCTTTACCGGACAAAGCAGTTGGCTGACCAATATTTTGTTTGAAGGATTTTGTAATGAAAATATTTACTTCAGCTGAATTGAAATTTTTTAACCTATAATCTTTTACAATACAATAATTAAATTTTGGTGTTACTAAATCAGAAGTAGAGTTAAAAACATTTTCGGGAATTATTAATATGAACTGAGTTGTTTTATTGACGGACGAAATTTTATTCAGTGCCTTTATGGCTATTTCAGGACCGATACCATTTATATCACCACATGTAAAAACTATTCTGTTCATTAATTTTCTGTTAATGTAAAATTACCGGTTCCTTTTTTATCAATGAATGAAAATTTTCTCAGGGGATTTGCGTAATACCAAATTTCAATCACCTGTCCCTGCTCATTTGACGTTCTTTCAATTTTATCAGGCTTACCGAATTTGATGTAAACCGTACCTCTGTCTGATTTGGACTTTCTATCTTTTCCTATACTTCTGAATTCACGCGAAGCGTAATCTATTCTGCTGTAATATTCGAACATAATTTCATTAAAAGTTGTCTCAGGTGTAGGATCAAATTTTTTCCAGTAATCAGATAATATTTTAGGATACTCAGAACTACTATTTTTTAAGAGAGGATAAATCACAGAGTCAGATTCTATATAACTCAGAAGTTCAATTGCTCTTTCCGGATCCATCAAAGAAAATGGTTTATTAAACCAAACTATTTTTGATTTATATTTTTCATCAATTGATTTTTCATTATTGGTTATCTTTAAAGTCAATTCGCCTTCATTAAGTTTTTCATTTACATTTCTTAAAACAAAATTCCTCATCGGAACTATCTCGGAATTCTTTGTAATTGTTAAATGTTTTTCGCACTCATTTACTCCAATCGGAATAACATACGATTCACTAACTTTTTTGGAGATGATAACTTCGCCATTATTTTCAATTTCTACGTTTAATTCGGTAATAGTTGTATCAGTAAGCGGAATTATCAAATGAAATTGTTCACCACTGAAAGGAACTTTTCCACCGGTATTAGCCAGAACAAATGATTTCTGACCATCGCAAATAAAATCTTGTGATTGAATAACAAGAGGATGCTGAACAATTTTGTCCCCTGATAAAATTAACTCGGCAGGTTCAATAGGAATTTCATCTGTAGAATTTTTATCAGAAATAAAAGTATTAATTCTATACTCACCCTCATCCAATTTAAATGTCAGAAAATCCTGAAGATAAAGACTTAAATCATTAGTCTCTTCAAAATTATTTACATTTATTTTGGTATCCTTAATATTCCGTTCAACCATTCTGGAATCCTTATGAAGAATTTCAACTGTAACGCGAACTCCGGCAGAAAAAGATTCATCTTTTCTTTCAAAAACGAGTAACCTGTAGGGGATTTTATAGGTGAAATATATTACATAAGTACTATCTTTTCCCGGTAGAGAAATTATTTCAGATTCAAATGGAAGACCTGGAATAAATGGTGATTGACTCAGGTCGGGCTGTCCAAATAGTTGATTGCAAATTAATATTAAGCTGAATAAATATTTTTTCACTTTTATTTTTTTTGATGAAAAATTATTCAGAACAGTATGAGAAACAAGGCAAAATGAGCTACAGTTAAAAATTATATTAACTGTTAGTTGTTCATGTTGTTCAGGAAGTCCTTATTGTTTTTCGTACCACGAATTTTATCGAGAAGGAATTCCATTGCTTCAACGGGACTGAATTCGCTAAGAATCTTTCTGAGAATCCAGATCTTTCCCAGTTCGTCTTCTTTTAATAATAAATCTTCGCGTCTGGTTCCGGAACGATTCACATCAATTGCAGGAAATATTCTTCTATCACTCAAATCACGATTAAGAACAAGTTCCATATTTCCAGTTCCCTTGAATTCCTCAAAGATAACGTCATCCATTCGGCTGCCGGTATCAATGAGCGCAGTAGCAATGATTGTAAGACTGCCGCCGTCTTCAGTATTTCTTGCAGCACCGAAGAATCTTTTTGGTTTATGAAGTGCATTTGAATCAACACCACCGGATAAAATTCTTCCGCTGTGAGGAACAACTATGTTGTGAGCCCTTGCTAATCTTGTTATACTGTCCAGAAGGATAACAACGTGTTCGTTAGCTTCAACCATTCTTTTTGCTTTTTCGATAACCATATCTGCAACTTGCACGTGTCTGTCAGCAGGTTCATCAAAAGTTGAACTGATAACTTCACCCTGAACTGAACGTTCCATATCGGTTACTTCCTCAGGTCTTTCATCAATCAGTAATACAATTAATTTTATTTCAGGATGGTTACGTGTAATAGAATTTGCAATTTTCTGAAGGAGAACAGTTTTACCACTTTTCGGTGGAGAGACAATCAAACCTCTCTGACCTTTACCAATTGGCGCAAGCATATCCATAATTCTCATTGAATATTCACCGGGAGCAGATTCAAGATTAATTTTTTTGGTTGGATAAACCGGAACGAGGTTATCGAACAATGTTCTTTCACGAATATTTTCCGGAGCCAAACCATTTACTGCTTCCACACGAAGCAGAGCAAAGAATCTTTCACCTTCTTTAGGAGGTCTGACCTGACCACTAACAAAATCGCCCGTACGCAAACTAAACTTTTTTATCTGTGAAGGAGAAACGTAGATATCATCCGGTGAAGGGAGATAGTTATAGTCTGAAGAACGCAGAAATCCATATCCATCAGGAAGAACTTCAAGAACACCTTTCGAGAAAGTAAGTCCATCCTTGGAAGTCTGAGCTTCAAGTATTTTAAAGATTAATTCCTGTTTGCGAAGATCGCTGTAGCCCGGAATCTGCAGATTTTTAGCTATCTCATTTAATTCAACAATCTTCTTTGATTTAAGTTCGGATATATCCATTGGCATAATATTGACCCTGAGTTATTGTTTTCAGATGTAGGTTTAGTTATTTAACATAAAATTTTACTGGTTCAAACCAGTCAGTGTATTCGGGGAATAATGTATTTTTGATAACAAATTGTTTATTTCTTGATAGGTTTTTGCGGCTCACCGAAACATAAACCATAAATTTTTAAATGTCAAGTTACCTTTAACGGTAAATGCTGTTTAATTTCACCAAGCAAATACATACTACCAAGAACTACGAGGCACTCCTTTGCATCTCTTTTTATAAAATTAGTAATAAACTCTGCGGGCTCGCTAACCGGTGTTGAATGAATATTTAACCTTCTACAAATTTCAATGATTTCTTCCACTTTGGCTGAACGCTCGTATTGAATTTCTGATATTAATATTTCATCAAAATATGCAGAAAGCATTTGAAGCATTTCTCCAATTGCTTTATCTCTCATCGCCCCAAATAATAAAGTTCTTTTATTATACAAGCCGGCTTCACGGGAGTACTCACTTAAAAAATTTTCAACTCCTTCAGGATTGTGAGCTGAATCAAAAATTATTGTTGGATTGAAATGGAAATATTCATATCTGCCCTGCAAACCGGTATTACCTGCAACATTTGAAATTCCCAAAGAGTATTTGTCCTCATCAAAAAACGAAAAAGTATTTGACAAAGTAAGTGCCGCAAGAGCAGCATTGAACTTTTGATATTTACCTTTAAGCGGAGGATTTATATCCATTAATTTATCTTTCTTTACTAATAATCTTACTTTATCATTTTCAATTTCTATAAAATCTTTTAATGGATAAAGAACACTTTCACTTTCAAAACATTTTTGTTTAATAACATCAGCTGCTGATTCCTGAATCATTCCGATAAAGACTTTCGAATTGTTTTTAATTATTGCAGCCTTCTCTGCTGCAATCTGTTCAATCGTATTTCCGAGAACATTAGTATGCTCTAGACTGATAGAAGTGATGACAGTTGCCAGAGGATTTAATACATTAGTTGAATCCAGTCTTCCGCCAAGTCCTGTTTCAATTATGCAAAAATCTGTGTTCATATCTTTGAAATACTTAAAAGCCAGGGCAGTTGTTACCTCAAAAAATGTAAGCTGATGCTCATCAATATAATTTTCATTATCAGAAACGAATGTAGCAATATATTCATCTTCAATTTGCTTTCCGTTTATAACAACTCTCTCGTTAAACTTTACAAAATGCGGTGAAGTGTACAAACCAATTTTATATTCATATTCCTGGAGAATACTTGCTATGAATGAAGAGGTGCTTCCTTTTCCATTAGAACCTGCAATATGGATTGTCTTCAATTTTTGCTGGGGATTTCCCAAATGGTTAAGAAACCCAATAGTATTTTCAAGACCAAGTTTAATTCCGAATTTATGAAGAGAGAATAGCTTCTTAAGTGAAGTATCGATATCCATTGAGTTACAATTGGTATGATGCGATAAGTGATGAAATTTTTTCCACTTCGTTTTTAATACAGTAATCTTCAAGCTGATTAACTATTTTCCCCGGTGCAGAAGGATCAATAAAATTGAGTGTTCCTATTTGAACTGCTGAAGAACCAGCAATCATAAATTCCACAACATCTTTCCAGTCCATAATTCCGCCAATTCCGATAATCGGAATATCTACCTCTCTTGAAATTTCAAGTACTTTGGCAATTGCAATTGGCTTAATTGCAGGACCAGACAAACCACCGGTAACATTGTAAATTTTTGGTTTTCGTGTAAATATATTGAATGCTGCACCAACAAGAGTATTTATGGCAGAGACAGCATCTGCTCCATGTTCTTTTGCGGCTTTTGCAAATTCAGCGATATATGAAACATTCGGAGAAAGTTTAATTATTAACGGCTTCACGGTAGCCGCACGAACCCTTTCAGTGATTTTTGCAACTGCATTTAAATCATTTCCAAAGGATAAACCTCCCTCTTTTACATTCGGGCATGAAACATTTATTTCAAAAGCTTTAATAGTTTCTTCATCTGTTAGTATTCTTGTGCATTCAACATATTCTTCTATAGAACTGGCTGCAATGTTACAAATTAATGGAACATCAAATTTTTTTAGGAATGGTATTTTCTCCTTTAAAAATACTTCAACTCCAACATTGGCAAGACCAATTGCATTTAACATTCCCGCGGGTGTTTCAACTATTCTCTGTGGAGGATTTCCTTTTCGTGGTTTCAGGCTTAATGATTTCGTAACAATTGCACCAAGCTTATTTAAATCCGTGAACTCTGATATTTCATTTCCGTATCCAACTGTTCCTGAAGCAAGCATTATCGGATTTCGTAATTTAAGCGAACCTATTTTAACGGTTAAGTCAACTTTGCTCATATCACAACATCTTTAATATTAAATACAGGACCATCTTTACAAACGAGAAGATATTTATCCTTATCAGTTGTAGATACAATCGGACAGCCCTGGCAAATACCGAAACCGCAAGCCATTGCACATTCTGTTGAGACTTCACATTCAAAATCGTTTTTAAGACAAAAATCTTTTAATGCTCTGAGCATTGCCGTTGGACCACAAGCAAAGATTTTTATTTTTTGTGATTGGAGTTGTTTTAGATTTTGTTCGAGCAATTGAACCACGTTACCTTTAAATCCTCTCGAACCATCATCAGAAGCTTCTTTAACATTTACTAAGTTATAAGTAATGACATCGTCTTTTGTTCTTCCACCGATGAATGAAATAATTTTTTTCTTTTCCCTTAATTTTCTGGTTACAAAAGGAAAAGGAGCAGCACCTAATCCTCCGGCAACAATCACAGCAGTTTCATAGTCACTATCAAGATTGAATCCATTCCCCAGGGGTCCGAGAATATCAATATCGGAGCCAATTGGTTTATGAGCTAGAATATTTGTTCCTTCACCCATTATATTAAACATAAGAAAGAGATGATCGCCCTCAACATCACAAATACTGAATGGTCTTCTGAGCAGAGGAAAAACTCTTTCAGAAACCCTTATATTCAGAAATTGACCGGGCTTAATGACAGAAGTAAGTTCAGGAGAAAATATTTTGAGAAGATAAATGTGATGGTTTATTTCTAATATTTCTTCCAGAGGTGAATTAATTATGAACAATGTACAATTATTCCCGCAATTGATTATTGATTATTTTTTTCAGAGGTGACTTTGGATGGTTTAACATCGAAATCTTTGTAATAACATTTTTAGCTAACGAAAGTTATGGTATAAATGCTATATTTCAAAATATTCCTGAAATAATAACAACTCAAAATTATTTCTCATTTTCTATTTCAGTTATTTTATCCAGTCTGTTCTGATGTCTGCCTCTATCGAATTCAGTTGTTAACCATTCATCAAGAATAATTTTAATAGTTTCTTCGCCAAGTGCTTTTGCTCCAACAACTAATACATTTGCATTATTATGAGCCCGCGAACTTCTTGCACTGAAAGCATTATAACAAGTTGCTGCGCGAATTCCTTTAATTTTATTAGCAGCAATAGCTGATGGAATACCTGTTGCATCTATCAAAATTCCAAAATCACTCTCTTTGCTGGCAACGCTTTTAGCAACAAGCCGGGCAAAATCAGGATAATCGCAGGAGTTTTCGTCAAACGTACCGACATCATTAACAAGATAGCCCTTCTCAATCAAATATTTAATTATAATATTTTTTAATTTGAAACCAGTATGATCACTACCGATAGTTATTCGTTTAACTAAATTATTATTGCTATCGTTTGACTGATGTATTTGTTCTTGAGGAATTTCTTCTTTTTCAAGAATAGTAAATTTTGCAAAGCGAATTCGATCTAACGCCAGAGGAGTAATTATTGTATCGCGGGTTTTAACAAGAACTTTTATCCCCTTTTTCTCAAGTTCCAAAACATCACGCTCAGTAATTAACTTTTTCATTTATAATTAAAGATGATCGTCTAACTTATTCAGCTTGAGGTAATCTATTATGTTTTTAACATCCTGAGCCTTATCTCTTTTACAAATCAGGAGAGCATCATTGCAATTAATAACTATTACATTGTCCAAACCAATTACGGCTGTAAATTTATCAGGCGAGTGTATGTAAGAATCCAAAACCATATCGGTATAAATGGTTCCAACTTTAACATTACCATCCTGATCTTTATCGCTAAGTTCATAAACAGCATCCCAGCTTCCAACATCGCTCCAGCTAAATTGACCTTTCACAAGAAATACCTTGTCTGATTTTTCCATTATACCATAGTCAATTGAAATACTTTTTAACTGACCATAAACTTCAGAAAGTTTTTCCGGAAAATCAGGATGATCGATATTCTCTTTAATCTTGAGAAGCCCGTCATAGAGATCGGGCATCAAAAAATTAATTTCATTTAGTATCGTATCTATTTTCCAGATGAACATACCACTGTTCCAGAAGAAATCACCGCTGTTTATAAAATTAACAGCAGTTGCATAATTTGGTTTCTCAGCAAATGTTAAAACCTTATAAACATTATTACGCTCTGAGTCTTCATCAATTTGAATATATCCATATCCTGTCTCTGGTTTGGTTGGTTGAATACCGATTGTAACTAGTGCAGGATATTCTTCAGCAAAATGAGCAGCAGTTCTTAATGTTTCAATGAAACTTTTGCTGTCTTTTATTATATGATCCGCCGGCATTACAAAAGTAATAGCATCGGGAGAGCGTTTCTGAATGATAACTGATGCAAGACCAATGCAGGCTGCTGTATTTCTGCCAAATGGTTCAACAATAATATTCTCAGATGGTATTTCGGGAAGTTGTTCCATTATACCGGGTTTCTGTGTTTGATTGGTAACGATAAGAATATTTTCTTTTGGCACAAGACCATTTATCCTGGAAAAAGTTTCCTGAATCATAGTTTTTTCACCTATAATTCTGAGGAGCTGCTTTGGACTTTTTTTCTTGCTTCTTGGCCAGAATCTTGCACCAATTCCTCCAGCCATAATAACTGCGTATAAATTCATCAGATTATACCTTCTGATTTTGATTGAAATATTTTTTGCCGAATTCTTCAGCTCTGTTTAAATAACCTGTAATATCAACATCTTTTTTTTTAACAACTGCAGCAATTACTATTAAACAAGCACGAAGTGATTCGATTATTTTTTTATCAGGTAATAATTTTCCATTAATGATTTCATCCATTGCATACGCAACAATTTCATGCATTCTGGTTATTAACTGAAAACCATTCCTGTTAGCAAGCTCAGCATGATCTTTCATCAAGTCATGGCAATCCTTTAATTCTTTACTGGTTACGTTACCGGATGGGATTTTTTTAAGCAACTCATCTACAGATTTTATAGGGCTCAGGATTTTCTTTTCAAAGTCAACTACTGAGAAAATGTTTTTTTCTTTCTCTTCTGAAACCTTGTTGTAATCTGCCTTTTCTTCCTTATCCATTATCGCACCAGCAAGGTTACTCCTGTCGACTAATTCAACATCAATTGCAGATGAATCACCATTCATTTTATTAAAAGCATCTTTATAAATCTTTGGAGTAACATTTTCCAGGAATTGATTTAAATCTCTTATTAAATATCTGCTATGCTCCCTGAACTGCTCTGATATTTTAATAAAATCAACTTTACCCTGCATTAAAAAATTATAAATCTCACCTAAACGTATAGCAATCTTTGAAAGCTCTGTAGTTTTCTTCATTGAAAGAAGCTCAGAACCAACATCTTTAGAGTTAATAATAGTTTCGCGTAATAAACCAACAACTTCAATTTGCTGTGCATTAAGCCGAAGGTTATTAGCAGCAGTAGTTATACTTTGAATGAGATAAACTTTTACTAAATCCATTGAGACTTTTTAAGTTAGAAATATCTTATTAATTATGATAAGCCTTAAAACAAAAATACAGAATTATTCAAAAAGTATCCTTTCTTAGAAATATATATTTATTGTTTCTCAGGAACAACTTAAAAGAAAAACGAATCAATAATGAAAACTTTTCTTGACATTACAAAGCAGTAGTGTTAATTTTCATTATCAAAATTTAAAAATAATGTTAACAGAATTCGGTAAGATCTTCGTCTTCATTTTAACAGCAGCTTTATTTGTTGTTGTTGCTATTTATGTTGCACGCCTTCTCCGACCCAAACGCCCCACTTTTGAAAAACTTACTACTTATGAATGCGGTGAAAACCCTGAAGGTTCTCCGTGGATTAAGTTTAATATACGTTTTTATGTCGTAGCACTTATCTTTTTAATATTTGATGTTGAAGTCGTTCTGCTTATTCCATGGGCACTTGTTTATAAAGAAATGGGAATAGTTGGCTACTTAATCGGAGCAATATTCCTGATACTTTTGGCTGTTGGTATGGCTTACGAATGGAAGAAAGGCGATCTCGAATGGGCAAGACCCAAAATTAAAGAACCTACCTTAGATATTATTAAATCAACTGAAATCAATAAAGAAGAACTAAAGACTGCAAGCTAAATATGGGATTACTAGATCAGGAATTTACGGAAGGTAATATAGTCATAGCTAAGACAGAGGATTTATTTAACTGGGCAAGATTGTCATCTCTCTGGCAAGTTGGTTTTGGATTAGCCTGCTGCGCAATTGAAATGATGGCTACTTCTGCTTCACACTATGATTTTGACAGATTTGGTGTTATTCCCCGTCCTTCTCCAAGACAATCGGATGTTATTATTATTTCCGGAACGGTAACGCTTAAAATGGCAATTCGTGTTAAAAGGTTATATGAACAAATGCCCGATCCAAAATATGTTATTTCAATGGGTAGTTGTGCAAATTGTGGAGGTCCGTATTGGGAACATGGTTACCACGTGTTAAAAGGAGTTGACAGAGTAATTCCAGTTGATGTATACGTTCCTGGCTGCCCGCCAAGACCGGAAGCTTTACTCGAAGGTCTTCTTAAACTTCAGGAAAAAATCAGAAATGAATCTATCGTTAAAAAGAGTGCATGAAAACTGCTGAAGAAATATTTAATCAACTAAAAGAAAAATTTGGCTCATCTGTTATTGAACTTAAAAGCGATAAACCGGTTGAACCATTTATTATTGTAAATCCACTTGAAGTTGATAAGATATGTTTGTTCCTGAGAGATGAAAAAGATTTACAGTTTGATTCCATCATGAATCTTTCCGGTGTTGATGATGCTAATGGTGTTAAAGAAAAAGATGAGAAAGGACTTGAAACTGTTAAAGGTGGAACACTCAGCGTTTACTACCATCTTGAATCAACAAAACTTAGACATAAGATTACTCTTAAAACCTCAACTAACAGAGAAAAACCAGAAGTAGTAACAGTCACTGATGTCTGGAAAGGTGCTGACTGGCACGAGAGAGAAGCTTATGATATGTTCGGAATAATTTTTTTGAATCATCCGGACTTAAGACGAATTCTGATGCCTTATGATTGGGAGTTTGGTTTTCCTTTAAGAAAAGATTACAAGAATCCTGAATTTTATCAGGGAATGAAAGTTCCTTACTAACAACGAAAGTTAATGGCACTTAATAAAGTAATTAAATGACTCAATACTCAATACCAAATACTAAAGACTCGAAATTAAAGACCGAAGAAATGGTATTGAATATGGGACCGCAGCATCCATCCACGCATGGTGTGTTGAGGTTGGAGCTTCAACTTGATGGTGAAATTATAACTGATGTTGTTCCTCATATTGGTTACCTGCACAGATGTTTTGAAAAGCATGCAGAAGCAATGACTTATCCTCAGGTAATTCCCTACACTGACAGAATGGATTATCTTGCTTCGATGTATAATGAGTTTGGTTATGCTGTAGCGATGGAAAGATTAATGAAAATTGAAGTACCTGAACGTGTTGACTACATCAGAGTTATTATGGGTGAACTTCAGAGAATTGCTTCACATTTAGTTGCAATCGGAACATATGGTGCTGATATTGGAGCCTTCACACCATTTCTGTTTTGTTTCAGAGACAGAGAAAAAATTCTTCATCTTTTTGAAATTACCTGCGGTGCAAGACTTCTTTATAATTATATCTGGATTGGCGGACTCTCTCACGATCTTCATCCTGATTTTATCAGATTAACGAGAGAGTTCATTAAAGAATTCAGACCTAATGTAAAAGAGTTGAACGATCTTCTTTCATACAACAGAATTTTTATTGAAAGAACTGCAAATGTTGGTGTACTACCTCTGGAAACAGCTATAAACTATGGTGTCACTGGTCCAAATCTCAGGGCAAGCGGAATGAAATGGGATTTAAGAAAAGATGATCCGTACTCTGTCTATCATAAGTTCGATTATGATATACCGATTGGAAAGGGTGAAAAAGGAAAAACCGGCGATTGCTGGGACAGATACTTTGTCCGTGTAAAAGAAATGGAAGAAAGTCTGAAAATAATAGAGCAAGCAATAGAACAAATTCCTGATGGCGATGTTACTTCCGCAATTCCTAAAAGGATAAAACCACCTGAAGGACAGATTTATGCAAGAGTTGAAAATCCAAGAGGCGAACTAGGTTACTTTATTATAAGCGATGGCTCATTAAATCCTGCAAGAGTTAAAGTTCGTGCACCATCGTTCGTTACGATGCAGGTTTTTCCTGAACTCTGCAAAGGTTTTATGGTTGCAGATGTTGTTGCAATTCTCGGAAGTATTGATATAGTTTTAGGAGAAATCGACAGATGATGTACGATTGGTTATATAACTTAACCGGCAGTGATATCCTTGCAATGTTTATTGTAAGCTTACTGCCTCTGTTTGTCTTCATTCTTCCTTTTGCATTATTTGCTGTTTTGGCTGAACGAAAAGTTTCTGCTCATATGCAGGATCGGCTCGGACCGATGAGAGTTGGTTATCACGGAATTCTTCAAACGATTGCTGATATAATAAAACTTTTACAAAAGGAAGATTTGGTTCCGCACGCCACTGATAAAGCTCTATTTAACTTTGCACCTTTGCTTGTGTTCATCGGTAGTTATGCTGCTTTTGCTGCAATTCCTTTCTCAGGATATTTCATCGGATCCAAAATCGAACTCGGAATTATCTTTATAGTTGGTATTACAGGACTCGTGGTTGCCGGTATATTAATGGCTGGCTGGGCTTCCAATAATAAATATTCACTCCTTGGTGCAATGCGTTCAGCCGCACAGATTATCAGTTATGAAATTCCGACACTGCTCATCATTTTAACTATAATAATGCTGACTCAGACATTAAGCCTTTATGATTTAAGTGAAATGCAAACAGCTTATTTCTGGAATTGGTTAATTTTTGGTGGTCCTTTCGTTGGTTTGCAAAAGATTTTATTAATTCCGTTAATGATTCTATCATGCCTTATTATTTATACAAGCACACTCGCAGAAGTTAACAGAACACCATTTGATATTCCGGAAGCAGAATCTGAGTTAGTATCCGGTTATCACACAGAATATTCAGGAATGAAATTCGCAATGTTTTTCTTAGCTGAATATGCAAATATGTTTGCGGTTTCAGCAATTGTTGCGATCTTGTTTTTTGGCGGATATCAGTCACCGTTTGGATATCTTGGCAACACACTCGGATTGACCTGGTTAATACCGATTGAGCAATTCTTCTGGTTCACTGCAAAAGGATTATTCTTCGTGTTTGTACAAATGTGGTTAAGATGGACACTACCAAGATTCAGAGTTGATCAGCTTATGGCATTCTGCTGGAAATATTTAATTCCATTTTCTTTTGTAATTCTTTTATTAGTCGGATTGATTTCATTGATGTAATATGAGAGATTATATTTACAATTTTTGGCAAGGTTTATATACAATACTGGTTGGAATGAAAGTAACATTCAGACATTTATTCATTCCTGCAGTTACTATTCAGTATCCATCAGTAAAACCGCAACTGCCGGAACGAGAGCGGAACAGACTTTATGTTAATATGGATGACTGTATTGGCTGCGATCAATGCTCAAGAGCCTGTCCTGTTTCATGTATCGAAATTGAAACAGTAAAATCAATTCCGGGTGAAGATCTTGGAACAACTTCAAATGGCAAAAAGAAAGCTTTGTGGGTTACAAAATTCAATATTGACTTTGCAAAATGCTGTTATTGCCAGTTGTGTGTATTCCCCTGCCCGACTGAATGTATTTATATGACTGATGTTTATGAATTTTCTGAATTCAAAAGAGAAAATCTTTTATATGATTTTGTAACTCTTCTTCCTGAAGAAAGAGAACAGAAAAAGAAAAACTTTGCTGAAATGCAGGCAAAGAAAGAAGCTGAGAAAATTGCTGCAGCAAAAAAAGCCGCTGAAGAAAAAGCAGCAGCTCAAGCAAATAAACCAGCTGATCCAAAGCCGGATAACAAAGAGGAAAATAAACAATGAAAAATTTAATACTATTTATTTTTTTATTCAGCTTGGTTTTTACGAACGGTTATGGTCAGGACTCGACATCTAAACGTTTAGCATTTGGATTTTATGGGGGCATACAATTACCTGAGGAGGATAAATTAGATGCTGGACCATGGTTTGGAGTTTTTGTTAGTCTTCCAACGGGCTTAGGTTGGAGTTTACAGCTTGAATATAATTTCTGGAAAGCTATTGATGACTCAAGAGTACCTGATGAAGATGTATTTGTATCGGAGTTTCCATTGTTAGTAGCATATAAGTGGGAAATATCAAACATTTATTTAAAGGCTTTAGCAGGGCCTGGCATTGCCTCATCAGGGAGTACGTTATTTGGAGGGGACAGGGATTTCTTACTTTCATTTGAGACAGCATTGAATGTTGGCTTATCAATTACAAAAGATGCTAATGGATTCATTCAGGTTAGAAAACAGTGGGCAGGTTCATTAAGTGCTGGTGGAGGTCCATCATATAGTCCTTACTTATTTTGCTTAGGATTTGAATATAGAATAAATTAACCAATATTAGGAGAAAACATGTGGCAAATATTGATTATATCTCTTGGAATTTTTTACACAACATTGTCATTAGCGCAGCAAGATGACATTATTTCGGGTGATGAACCTGATCAAGAACAAGATGCTCATCAGCACATTGTTCGTGAAGCATATAAATTATTAAAAGCACAAATTGGATATGATATTCCTGTACTCCAAAATCACATTGGTTATAGTGAGACCGGAAATATGGCTTTTGTTCCAGGCAACAAAGTCGTCATTGGTGCTTACAGAGAAGATGAAGAGGATCCAGTATATGGGATTACTGGACCTTTCAGTTGGTATGTAACGAACACACATTTTTGGGATCCTGATGGAGGAGATGGATCACATTTTTGTATAAACCCAACGAATGAATGTTTCGAGAACGCATATGTAAAAGCAAGTGCTTATTTCTATAGCGGACCTTTTATATGGGTCTATGATCAAGCATTAGGTAATCCTTATTGGTTTGCTTGTGGTGCACCAGATTTAATAACTGGTTTAGTGTTTGAATTTGATAACATTTTTGATTTTTATCTGACTGGTTCAGTAAGAATACTTGCTGTTAGAAATACGGCTGGTTATTACGATTACTGTGACAATCCATTGGAAACACAATGGGCACAAAGCACAAGAGAAAAAGTTGCTTGGGAAATACTCGGACGAGTTGCACATTTGTTGGCAGATGTCAATACACCAGCACATGCACATAACGATCAGCACGATCCTGTTTTTGGAGGCGACGACCTATATGAAGTAACAATGGGGGAAAATAATTATTATACCAGCTGGAATTTTTCTCATGGACTTGCTCAAAATAATCTTTATGGGGGCCCAATAAATGTATTAAATAATTCAAATCCACTCAAATATCTTTTTTATACATCTGCTCAAATTGCTGGTCACTTCCCAAGTGATGACGTTAACGGAAATAATACTAGTGGTTTGAATGACCCTTTTTCAAATTACCCTCCTTTGCAAACTATAATGAGTTCATTGGGTTCGCCACCTTCGGCAGTCAATGTTAATCAAATTGCTAATACGTCTTTCGTTTATAGCATTAGAGCTACAGCAGCATTATTTCATTGGTTCTCAGATGAAGTGGGTATTATTCCACCCCCACCCCCAATTCCACCTATTATTTCTCAATTTACCCAAAACCCAAACCCAATTTGCAGAGGTAATGTTGGAACTGTATACGTACATCTTTCTCAAGGAAATGGAACATTAAATTATAATTGGTATTCTATAAATCAGCCATCGTGGGTTAGTATAAATCCCCAAGGAAATAGTTGTTCGGTTTATTATTTAGTCACTGATATTATGGAGATTGGAGATGGACCAACTTGGGATTTTGGCTGCACTGTCACAAATAGCGCTGGATCAAGTTCAATGAGTTATACTCCTAACTTATCTACTTGCTCACCATCAAGCTGCCCAACACTTGCATTCAATGTAGAAGGAGAGATGACAGATGATAATCCACTACTTATAACATCACTCAGCAACCCGGGAGTTGATGTTACAGATTATTATCTTTTGCAAAATCCAATTACACCAGTCAGTAACCAAATAAATCTACGCATTCACGAACCACAAACAGAACATACCTGGCTCGATTATACCGAACTGATAGTAACCAGAGTAAGAAGAGATGAGCTTGTAGCCGTTAACGATGATGGAGAAATAATAAATTATAAAGAATCAACAGCACCTGTAACAGTACTACTAAATGGAGAGACTGATATCACTGAAATTCTTACAGCTATGGATTCAATTGATATAACATTAACAGAAGGAGACGTATTAACAGTTGTAAGGAACTCACAATCTCCAGAAGATGAAGGTGACGGAGATATTGTATTAGGTGGTACTCATCCAATTAAAGATCAGGAGTCTATTACTTTAAGAGCAGGACAACAAAATAACATTGATGGAAGTATTGAAAGTAAAGATGGTGATGATCCACCGATTGGCGGCTTATTCTTCAGACCAAAGAGAAGTGTTATTGCAAAAAGTTTGAGAAATGTACCACCCGGAAATCTTGAAATAGAAATAAATAAAGAGCTTGTTCTTGATTATCTGGCAGTTGTAAGCAACATAAGAACAGCAAGAACAAGAACACTTAATTTGCTTGGTGCAGTCCACAGTCAGCAGGGAGATGTTAAAAATCTGCTTAGCAGTATAGACCATAATTATGCAGAAATATTCCCTGGAGAATCGATTGATTTTAATTTTCAATTTGACTATGTGCCCACTGAACGAATATCATTCATCATTAAAACAGTAGGAAGATATGAAACAGATACAACCTTTGCATTTAACAAATTAACAAGAACAGGTGACGAAGATTTAATTCCGAAAGAGAACAAGCTGTTTGATAATTATCCGAATCCGTTTAACCCAGCCACAGAAATAAAATATTCGATAAAAGAAAACGGATTAGTAACTGTGAAAGTTTACGATGTATTAGGAAAAGAAGTCGCAGGACTTGTTAATGAAGAAAAGCCAGCAGGTGAATACACAGTTACATTTGATGCGGTAAATCTTTCAAGCGGAATTTATTTCTACACAATCACAGCAAAAGAATTTCAGCAAACTAAGAAAATGTTATTGATTAAATAAAATGAACGTTTACGATTTAATATTTTATTTATTCGCAGCAGTAACAGTGCTGTCAGCATTTTTTGTTGTGACGACAAGAAACATAGTACGTGCTGCTTTCTTTCTTTTATTTACTTTCTTTGGTGTTGCTGGAATTTATGTTTTGCTCGGTGCAGATTTCGTTGCAATCGTTCAGCTAATCGTTTACGTCGGTGGAATTTTGATCTTGTTGATTTTTGGAGTTATGATCACAAACAAAATCACACAGGTAGATATTAAAACTGGTACGATACACACATTGCCGGCAGCAATAGGAGTTGGTTTATTCACAGGAGTTATTCTTGCAGTTGTTCTTAACACAGATTGGTTTCAGATTCCAACTGAAATGCCCAAATCAACTCTTTCAACTCTGGGAAGTATGCTTATAAATGAATACGTTTTGATATTTGAATTACTTGGCATTTTATTATTAGTCGCCTTAATCGGTGCTGCATCTATGGCGAGGAAATAAAGTTGAATGATTGGATGATTGATTGTCCAAAGGACTCCTTGCGGAGAATGGATAATTGGATTCTGAAATTTTTTATTTTTTTCATTTTTAATTTTTAATTCTTGATGGAAGTAACCTTAACACATTTTTTAATTGTAAGTACGCTATTATTTAGCCTTGGTATCTATGGAATAGTGACAAGGAAAAACGCGATCATGGTTTTAATGGGAATTGAATTAATACTTAATGCTTCCAACATAAACTTTATAGCATTCTCACGCTTTGGGAATTTTGGTTTGCAGGGACAGATATTCGCTTTATTCGTAATCGTCCTTGCTGCTGCTGAAGCTGCTATAGCGCTGGCGATAGTTTTAAACTTATATAAAACATTCGTTAATGTAAACGTTGACGAAATTGATTCACTGCGGGATTAATTAATGAGCGAGAATTTCTTAATACAATTATCTGTTATCATACTTTTCTTACCGCTTCTCGGTTTTATAGTTACTTTATTTCTCGGCAAGAAAATCCCGAAAATATTTTTCTTTGAAGTAATTGTTTTATTTGTCGGACTTGTTCTTTCAGCAATTCTGCTGATTGGTAAACTCACTTATTTCGCCGATACTAAAATTGTCTCCGAGTTCAAATGGATTGATATGGGAAATGTCCCCGTGTTAGGTTCAATCAATATTTATCTCGGAATGTTGATTGATGATATCAGTGCACTGATGATTGTAGTGGTTTTCATTATTAGTTTTCTTGTTCACTTCTTCTCAATTGATTATATGAAGGGTGACATCAGGTATAATCGATACTTTGCTTATTTGGGATTATTTACGTTTTCGATGTCAGGAATTGTTCTTACTCACAATATGCTGATGATGTACATCTTTTGGGAATTGGTTGGAATATCTTCTTACCTCTTAATTGGTTTTTGGTACGAAAAGAAATCAGCTTCTGATGCTGGTAAGAAAGCATTTATCGTAAACCGTATTGGCGATCTCGGAATGCTCGCTGGTTTGCTGATGCTTTTCTTTACTTACAACACTTTTTCATTTGAACAAATATTTGGTGAAATTTCAAAAGGACATCTTCCATTCAACAGTGAATTCTGGTTAACTGTAACCGGAGTTCTAATTTTCTGTGGTGCAATTGGAAAATCTGCTCAGTTCCCATTACACGTTTGGCTTCCTGATGCAATGGAAGGTCCGACTCCGGTTAGCGCATTAATCCATGCTGCTACTATGGTTGCCGCCGGTGTTTATCTTGTAGTCAGAGTTTTTGGAATACTAACTGCAGATGCAATGTTGGTTATTGCAATAATTGGAATGTTATCTGCTTTCATTCCAGCGACAATTGCTTTAACTCAAAATGATATTAAAAGAGTCCTTGCATACTCCACTATTTCGCAGTTAGGTTATATGATAATGGCACTTGGAGTTGGTGCATATAAGTTTGCGTTTTTCCATTTGGTAACTCACGCATTCTTTAAAGCTTGTTTATTTCTTGGTTCCGGTTCTGTAATTCATGCAATGCACCACGAGCAGGACATCAGAAATATGGGCGGACTCAGAAAGAAAATGCCGATTACTTATGCAACATTTTTATTGTCTTCAATTGCAATTTCAGGAATACCGCTTACATCTGGATTCTTAAGTAAGGATGGAATTCTTTCTGGAGCTTTTGCATTTGCTTCATTGACCGGACATTGGTTATTCCCGTTTGTCGGATTTCTTGTTGCATTGATGACCGCATTCTATATGTTCAGATTGGTCATTCTTACTTTCCATGGCAAACCAAGAGATCAACACAAATATGACCACGCACACGAATCAAAATTTGCAATGGCAATGCCATTGGTTGTTCTTGCAGTTCTTTCGTTGTTCTTCTGGTATACACCAAACCCGATGAGTCCTGATGCAGGTTGGTTTTATTCAAAATGGATTAAATCACCTGTGCTTTACACACCCGAAAATGTTCGCTGGGATTTTATGAAGACAGATGAATCTGCTTTAGCACATTCAACTTCAGAACATCCTGTTATGTATTCGGAAATGTATACTGAAGCTTTGCATCACGCTCATTGGCCGGCAGTTATTCTTTCAGAGCTGTTAGCTATATGTGGGATACTTTTTGCGTTTACAATGTATCAATGGAAAAAGATTAGTGCAGATAAACTCGCTGAAAGATTTAAACCACTTTACAATTTCTCCTACAACAAATGGTACTTCGATGAACTTTATCATAAAACATTTGTTGCCGGAACTTTGGGTTTAAGCTGGCTTGCAGCATGGTTTGATAGGGTTATCATTGATGGTATTGTTGATGGAAGTGCTACTGTTACTAAAGCAGTATCAAAATTCACGGGTGCTTTTGATAACGTAGTCGTTGATGGACTGGTGAACTTCATGGCGTGGTTCAGTGGAGTGATCGGAATATTTTTCAGAAAATTCCAAACAGGTAAAGTGCAGACTTATATCATTATGGTAATATTCTCGATCGTGATTTTATTGTTTCTATTTAAATCATTTTAGAAAATAATTCGTAACTCAGTTCTCCAGAACTGAGAATGTTGAATAGTTGAATAAATAATTTTAATTACTCAGGACTGGAGTCCTGAGCTACGGCATAAAAATTTGAAAACATTGGGTAGATAAATGAATTTTCCAATACTAACATTTCTAACATTCATTCCGGTTATCGGGATGGTGATAATTCTCTTCCTTAAAAAGGAGAATGTCAGTGCAATTAAGTACACTACCTTGCTCGCTACAGGAATACAGGTTGTTCTAGCTGCAGTATTGATGAGTAATTACAATTACTCACTCGGCGGAATAAATGAAGCAAGCTCATTCCAGTTTGTTGAGAAATTCAGATGGATTCAAATTTCTGATTTCCCGTGGATAGGAACTATTAAAATGGATTACTTCCTCGGAGTTGATGGATTAAGCACACCTCTCGTTCTTCTTACTGCAATTGTAACATTTATCGCAACTTTATCTTCCTGGACAATTGACCGACAAATTAAAGGTTACTTCGCTCTGTTCCTTTTACTTGATACCGGAATGATGGGTGTGTTTGTTTCACTGGATTTCTTTTTGTTCTTCATCTTCTGGGAAATTATGCTTCTGCCTATGTATTTCTTAATTGGAATTTGGGGAGGTCCAAGACGAGAATATGCAGCTATCAAGTTCTTCCTCTAAACATTATTTGGAAGTGTGTTTATTCTGCTTGTTATGATTGGATTATACTTCAGTACAACCGAAACACTCGCTGATGGAAGTAAAGTATTCACATTCAACATCCTCGAAATGATGAACACAGCTAATTACACAGTTGATGGAATTTTATCTCCGCTTAATCCTTCCAACTGGCGGTTCATTGCATACATTGGATTGTTCGCAGGATTTGCAATTAAAATCCCGATGTTCCCGTTCCACACATGGCTTCCTGATGCACACGTTGAAGCGCCAACACCAATCAGCGTAATTCTGGCTGGCGTTCTTCTGAAAATGGGAACTTACGGAATTCTAAGATTCAACTATCCAATCTTTCCGGAATTAACTCAGCAGCTTGCGTGGTATATCGGATTATTCGGAATGATAAATATTATTTACGGTGCTCTGGCTGCAATGGCTCAAAGAGATTTCAAAAAGCTGATTGCTTACTCATCAATCTCTCATATGGGTTACTGTCTGCTTGGAATGGCTGCAATGAACACGATGGGAATTTCAGGAGCGATACTTCAAATGTTCAATCACGGAACAATAACAGCAATGCTCTTCTTAATTGTTGGAGTTCTTTACGACAGAACACACACAAGAAATCTTGATGACTTTGGTGAAATGGCTACTCAGATGCCAATCTACACCGGATTTGTTACAGTTGCATTCTTTGCTGCAATTGGTCTACCCGGATTAAGCGGATTCATTTCTGAAATCTTTGTCTTCCTCGGTGCATTCAGTTATGATGTAATCAGAGTAATCACAATAGTTTCAACTCTTGGAATTCTTTTAGGTGCTGGCTATATGCTCTGGACAATGCAGAGAGTTTATCTCGGCACATTAAAAGAAAAATGGATGCAGCTTAAAGATCTTGACGGAAGAGAATATGCAATGTTCATCCCGTTGACGTTGATAATAATTTTCCTTGGAGTTTATCCTTCAGCAATGCTTGATGTTATGAATGCTTCAGTAAATACGATGGTTAAGTTTATGCAGGACTCTCAATCATTTTTTTCAGCCTTAGGTAGATAGAATTTAATTATTGGTTTATAGAAAGTGAATAATAAAAAGTGAATTTTGAGAATCTAACAACAAGCCTTCAGTTAATTAAACCGGAGATTGCTCTTTCAATCCTTCTGGTTGTCATCGTTCTTTTTGATCTGATATTCGATAAACGAAAGAACCTTCTCCCTTTCATTTCGATAATTGGCTTGTTAATAACTGCATACTTCGTTGTTGAACAGTTTAATATGAACAACTTCGCTTTCAGATACAATATTACAAGTGTTGGAATGCTTGCAGTTGATTCGTTCTCAGCATTTTTCAAAATGATCGTCATACTTTCTACAATATTCGTTATTCTGTTTTCAGTTGCATCAAGTGAAATTGTAAACTCAAGTGATCGTCACGGAGAATATTATACACTGATACTCGGAATGATTCTCGGAATGTTCCTTATTTCCTCTGCATCAGATTTAATTTTGATTTATCTTTCTCTCGAACTGCTTTCTCTGTCTTCTTACATACTTGCCGGATTTCTGAAGACTGTGGAAAGAAGTTCTGAAGCTTCACTGAAATATGTTATCTACGGAAGTGTTGCATCAGGAATAATGCTTTTCGGTATTTCAATTCTTTTTGGATTAACCGGCACAACAAATCTCTATGAAATGAATGCACTTCTTCAAAATGCTCAGGTTGGCGGTTTCACTTTTGTATTTGCAGGAGTTATGGTTCTTGGCGGAATCGGATTTAAAGTTTCAATTGCACCGTTTCACTTCTGGACTCCCGATGTTTATGAAGGCGCCCCGGTTGTAATCACTGCTTATCTTTCAGTTGCAAGCAAAGCCGCTGGTTTCGCATTACTTGTCAGGTTTATCAAAGTTACTTTCTTCCAGAGTCTTTCCGATGATGGAAGCTGGATTATGCTTGGAATTATTGACTGGCAACGAATTCTTGTTGCACTTGCAATTCTTACTATGACTCTTGGAAACTTCGCCGCACTCTGGCAGGATAATATTAAACGAATGCTTGCTTACTCAAGTATTGCACACGCAGGATATTTACTTCTTGCGGTTGCAATTTTCTCCAACGATGGAATAATTGCAGTGCTTGTCTATTTTGCAATTTATCTTTTTATGAACCTCGGTGCATTCTTTGTTGTAATGCTGATTGCAAATAAAATCGGCAGTGAAGAAATGGATGACTATAAAGGAATGGGTTCATCCACTGCATTTCTCGGAGTTGCATTATCAATTTTCCTTCTCTCATTAGCTGGTTTACCACCAACTGCCGGATTCATCGGAAAGCTTTACATCTTCATTGCGTTGATAAATGCAGATATGATCGTTGTTGCATTTATAACCTTGCTGAATACAGTTGTTGCTTATTACTACTACGTTCGTGTTCTGAAAAACCTCTACCTTGTACGCACTGAAACTTCCCGCGAAAAAATTCAGGTTAGTTTTGGTAATGTAATAATTGTTCTTCTCTTACTTATTCATGTCTTTGTATTTGGTGTGTACTTTACACCAATTGTAAACCTTGCTAAAAACTCTGCTGCGATTTTAGGGTTTTAGTATTTACCTTGATGTCACGGTCGTACCGTGACAGAAATCATTTCGTTTTCGCCACTTTGTGATTCTCTCCCCTCTCGACTTTATCATTTTAATTTTTTAAGTTTCTGGTGAGTTTAACAT
>JACAFA010000318.1 GCA_013388525.1 Ignavibacteriaceae bacterium
GGATTGCTAAGTATATAAAGATTTTCAACCATATTGTCGTAATCTTCTTTTGAAATCAAGACAACATCTTTTCTTCCTTTAGTTCCAACGATAAGATATGGTTCACTGTTTTCATGAACTTTATCTATAAGTTTATTGAGTTTATTTCTTGCTTCAGTATAAATTATAGCTTGCATTGTGTTTCCTGTAAAATGTCATTATTCTGACAGAAAAATAAATCTTTAAATATCAATAGTCAAATGCTTACTAGATAAACTGTCAAATTGTTGAATTGTTAAACTGTTAAATTGTTAAAAAGCAATTAGACAATTAAACAATTAATTTCTTCATAAACTCTCTCGCTGTCATCAACTCTGCTTTGAATATAGCGTCTTTAATTTCTTTTCTTCTGCCTGCAACAAGTAATTGCGAAGATAATCCTTCAAATTTATTATCGAGGTCTTCCATTGTCATTGGTTCGCGTGGATCACCTTTGGGATATTCAAGATATTCAGAAAAATCTCTTCCATCTTTTGTTCTTACAACAACTTTACTTGGCTGCTTTGCCGGGAACATTTTTTCAAACTCAATAGATGGTTCGCCTTTTATTTTGTCAATTACTTCCCAGATTCTTGGGTCTTTTAATTTTTCATCCGAAAAAGATTGAGTTGTTATTTTATGATCAACCAAAGCTGCTGCAATGCAATAGGGAAGTGAATGGTCTGCAGTTTCTCTTGATTCAGGACGATACTTGTGTGGATCGAAAAGAATATCATAAGCTTGTGCCAGCGTTGTTAGCGTTACCGAATCAATCTGATCGTAACTGATATTATTTTTTGTTACAACATTAAGCGTTGCCGAAAGATGAGTGTGTGTTAATGCTTCGGTTGGAAATGCTTTCATACCGCACTCAAGAATTTTATACGATTCACCAAGTCCGCCAATTAATTTATCAATATTCCATTTCCATTCAGATACTCCATCTCTTCCTTTCATACTAACCGGTTCAACTTTTTGTTCTTTAACATTGTAGCCGAAAAAGCAATCCATAAAACCTTCTTTGCCTTCAAATACTGCTTCTGTTCCTGAGTAACCGCGTTGTGCCATCAGAGCTGCAAAAACTCCGGCTTGCACAGCCATCGGATCAACAGTGTTTTTCATCATCGTAAGTTTGCCGGCAGTAGGACAACCAATTGTGTGATTATGACTTCCGCTAATGCC
>JACAFA010000142.1 GCA_013388525.1 Ignavibacteriaceae bacterium
AACCTTGTTTGATTACTTAATTCATATTCACCACTTGGAACTTCTGCTACACCCTGGAAATTAACCGTGCCGCTGAAAGTATTTACTGATATAAACCCATCAACGTAAAACCCAACAGGAGACAAAGGTGGTGAGATATTAAACTCGGGACCAGCTTTAATTGAAAAGATACTGTGTGAATTTTCAACCTCTCCTTTGCCTGGTTCGCTTTCCCCATCTCCGCTTACGGTTGAGTATTCAATTATGCCGAATAAATTTAATCCTAATAATCCCACTCTTGCTTTTGCATGATAATTAAAACCGCTGCTCATTCCATAGTTTGTGCCGTTATAAAAATCAATTGTTGAACCAGCATAATCTCCGGTAGGTGAAATGTATCCAAGACCACCGCCAATCTGCAAAGATATTTGCGGGTAGATATTAGTTGAAGCAAGAAGTGTTATTAGCGCAAAAAATACAATTGCGTTTTTCATTTTTCTCTCCTAATTATAAATAATCTGCTATACCAAAAATAACACCACTTTGATTGTTCAACAATTTCTATAAAACAGGCAGTTAAATCCAAAATAGTAATGAGGAAATCGGTAAAATTTTAATTCATTATGAATGAATCGGAATAATGAAATAGCAGGCAAATTCAGTTAGTCTGATTCTTCCTCTTCTTCTCCAAAAATATATTTTTCATATTTATGTTTTATAAGCTGTGCTTCGACAACGAAGAAAACATCTTCTGCTATGTTAGTTGAATGGTCTGCAACCCTTTCAAGTTCGCGGGAAATTACAAGCAAAGCAACGGCTGGTTCAATGTTGTCAGGATTTTCTTTCATAATTGATTTTAAGATGCTATGATTTTCGGCATTAAGTTTATCAACTTTACTGTCGGAAATAATAACTTCCTTGGCGAGTTCAGCATTACCATTAATGTAAGCATCAATGGCATTCTTGAGCATTTCTTTTGTGAGGGAAAACATTTCGGGGAGTTTAGTTCTGTTATAAAAATCTGGTTTCTTTTTAATCATCAAAATGTTTTCGACTATATTTACAGAAATATCTCCGATCCTTTCCAATTCAGTATTCAAAGTCATTGAAGACATAATCAATCTCAAATCCATTGCAACGGGTTGTGAAAGAGCAAAAATTTTCTGACAAATTTTATCTATTTTCAAATCGAATTTATCAACTTTTGCATCACTTTCGATAACAAGTTTTGCAATTTCAAGATTTTCCTCTTCAAAAGCTTTTACTGCCTGTTGAAATTGCTCATCAACAAGACTGCACATTTTTAGAATTCTTGTTTTTAATTTTTCCAAGTGCTCGTCTAATAATCTTTGCATTTTTTTTTCTCTCTCTCTTTAAATAGATTAGTTTATGAAACTATTAACCAAATCTCCCCGTAATATAATCTTCCGTTTGTTTATTAGCAGGTTTTGTAAAGATCTTTGAGGTTTTATCAAACTCAATCAGACTGCCGAGATAAAAGAAAGCAGTATAGTCACTTACTCTTGCTGCCTGTTGCAGGTTATGTGTTACTATAACAATCGTATAATCTTTTCTGAGTTGATGAATCAGTTCCTCAATTTTTGCAGTTGAAATCGGATCAAGAGCACTTGCAGGTTCATCCATCAGTAATATTTCCGGTTCGATTGCTAATGCTCTTGCAATACAAAGTCTTTGCTGCTGACCACCGGATAAACCAAGTGATGATTCGTTCAAACGATCCTTAACCTCATCCCACAATGCGGCATGTTTCAGGCTTCGCTCAACGATTTCATCAAGTTCTTTTTTCGATTTCTTACCAAGTCCCCCAATCCTCAATCCAAAAGCAACATTTTCATAAACAGACTTAGGGAAAGGATTTGATTTTTGAAAAATCATTCCAATTCGTTTCCGAAGTTCAACCACGTCAATTCCGGAATTATAAATATCCTGACCATCAATAATCAACTCTCCTTCAACACGAACATCATCAATCAGTTCATTCATTCTGTTTAATGTCCTTAAGAAAGTTGATTTTCCGCAACCGGAAGGACCAATGAGTGCAGTAACATTGTTAGGAGGAATTCTCATATTAATATTTTTAAGCGCAATAACATCACCATAGTAAAAGTTAAGATTATTAACTTCAATTTTAACTTTTCCGTTATGAGATGATTTTTGCTTATCAATTTGCTGTTGTGATGTTTCCACAATATGCTCTTTCATAATGTCCGTCATTAAAATGTTGATGACTTATATTTTTTTCTAAGATTAGCACGAATAATCATTGCTGTAATATTCAAAAGAACCACTATCAAAATTAACAATAAAGTAGTTGTATAAACCATAGGCATTGCAGCTTCGATATTCGGAGATTGAAAACCAACATCATAGATATGAAAACCAAGATGCATAAATTTTCTATCAAGATGGAAGAATGGAAAATATGAGTCGAATGGCAGAGAAGGCGCAAGCTTAACAACACCGGTTATCATTAAAGGAGCAACTTCGCCTGCAGCACGAGCCATTGCTAAAATGAGTCCTGTTAAAATTCCGGGCATTGCAGCGGGAAGAATAATTCTACGAACGACCTGCCATTTGGTTGCGCCCAATGCCAAGGCAGCTTCACGCATTCCTCGTGGAATCTGAGTTAAAGCTTCTTCAGTTGCAACAATAACAACAGGCATAGTTAGTAAAGCTAATGTTAACGATGCCCAAAGAATTCCACCTGTTCCCCAGGTTGGAGTTGGTAATCTTTCGGGAAAGAAAAGCTGATCAATTGTTCCCCCGATAAAATATATGAAGAAACCAAGCCCGAAAACTCCAAATACAATAGAAGGAACTCCTGCAAGATTATTCACAGCAATTCTCACTGCTCTTACCAATGGACCTTGTTTTGCATATTCACGAAGATAAAGTGCAGCAAGAACTCCGAATGGAACAGTGAAAATGCTCATCAGCAGAACCATCATAACTGTTCCAAAGATTGCAGGAAAAACTCCGCCTTCAGTATTTGACTCACGAGGATCATCAAAAATGAACTCGCGGATTTTTGTGAATGTAAAACCAAGCTTGCTCAATATTGACATATTATTCGGTTGATAAACTCTTACAATATTTATCATAGGAATAGTTTTACCTCTTCCATTAACATCTTCGCAATAAACAGCATATCTGTTTGCAAGCTGGTTTAAAGAATCAACTCTAGTTTTTAATAACTCGTACTTTTTATTTTCTTTTGCGATTTCAGTTTCAAGCTTTGAAATATCAGTTTTATTCTTTTCAGAATTTTTGCCAAGATATTTAATCTTCTTTATCTCAAGCCGGATATTTTCAATATTGTAATTAATTCTTCCTATCTGAGATTTTTCAATATCTTTAATTTCGTCTCTGATTGCTGAAGTGATTTTCAGATATGAATTAATTTTGGCAGAAGTATTTACTTCTCCACTTACTTCAACATTACCATCAACTAGAATTTCTTTTACAAAGCCATAAAAATTTCCAAACTCCATTCTTTCGATTGTTGAAGCAAATTGAGGAATTTCTTTCTTTAGGATTTCTCTTTCATCAATCCACTGAAAATCAAAACCATATAAATCGCGATTGCCGATTTTCATCTGCATTCTAAGCAATCCTTTGTTCCATAGAGTGTCCGGCAGATTGAGATTGGGAATCGGTTCTTCTTTAACTACTTCGCCAAGTTGTTTACTTCCATCTGTTCTGGTAATCTGCACAAGTTCAGAAGCCCAGAAATAATCTTTACCATTTACAACAATGAGAAGCAAAAGTCCTGAAATCATAATCAGACTTAAGCCAAGTCCCATTCCTGTAAACCAAATAAAAATTTCTCCGGATCTAAAATATTTTTTCATATCTGTAATTAAAGTTCAGCGTATTTTTTTCTTAATCTTTGTCTTACAATTTCAGCAACTGTATTTACGATGAAAGTCAGAATAAACAAAAGCGTTGCTGCTAAGAATAAAACTCTGTACAAAGTTCCCTGATACGGAGCTTCGGGAATTTCAACAGCTATGTTTGCAGATAATGTTCTCATTCCATTAAAAGGACTGAATGAAAGAATTGGTGTATTGCCTGTTGCCATCAATACAATCATTGTTTCACCAACTGCTCTTCCGAAGCCAATCATTATTGCAGAAAAAATTCCCGGGCTTGCTGAAGGTAATACGATTCTTGTTGCAGTTTCCCACTTGGTTGCACCAAGTGCTAATGATGCAGATGTCAAACTCGCTGGAACACTTGAAAGAGCATCTTCACAAATAGTAAAGATGATTGGTATTACTGCAAATCCCATTGCAAATCCAACTACGATACTGTTTCTTTGATCATATTGTTCGTTCAGTGTGTTCATCAGCCAGGTTCTGTAATCACCACCTAAAACATAATATTCGAAAATTGGTCCCAGCCACTGAGCGATATAATATCCGAGAATGATAAGAGGAATAATGAAAAACAATTCGTAGCCCGGTTTAAGTTTATATCTGATTTTTGAAGGAATTCTTTTCCAAATAGAAGCACCGGCAACAATTACAAGCGGTACTGTAAAGAACATCAAAATTACTCCCGGCAAAATTCTTTCCAGCAGCGGAGCTAACCATAGTCCGGCAAGAAAACCAATTACAACACTTGGCAACGCCGCCATTACCTCAACTGTTGGTTTTATATAGTTCCTGATTTTAGGATGAGAAAATTGAGATGTATAAAGAGCACCAAACAATGCGAGCGGAATTGCAAACAACATTGCATAAAAAGTTCCTTTTAATGTTCCGATGATTAAAGGAACTAAGCTGAACTTCGGTTCAAAATCATCTGTTCCACCGGTTGATTGCCAAACATATTCCGGCTTTGCATAACCTTCATACCAAACTTTTCCGAAAAGAGTTTTTAATGTTATTTCAGGATGGGGACTTTCTATATCGAAAGATACTATTGTTCCATCTTCATATAATACAATTGCACCATCTCCTTTTGGTGAAAATGCAATATCTCTAACAGGAAGTTCTTTTCCACTTAACTCTAATAATGTTCTTTCACTCGTCAGATGTTCAAGGAATATTTTCCCTTTTGAATCCCCTGTTATAAAACTTTTATTTCTTAATGAGGTTGCGACTGTTGTAACTTCTGCCTGATGTGAATCAAATGTGTGAGGATTAACCAGCTTCCAACCGTAATCAGTTTTTTCATCAAGCACACGCATCCACGATGTAACATTCCCATCAGCATCTCCAACAACAAGTGATTGATCGCCAATAATAAAACCAAGTGAAGTAATTGCACTTTTACCAGATGGAGTCGGGTTTATTTTCTGAATAAGTTGCGGATTGCTTTTATCTTTCAGAGAGATATAATAAAGCCAACCATTATTTGTTCCTATCATCAGCTTTTCGCAAAAGTTATCAAACTCAATTGCTGAAATCGGATACTCAATAATGCTTGTCAAATCATTGAAGTAAATCTTTTCTTCTGATTCAGAAAAAAGTGATGATGATTTTTCTGAGCTGTATTGTAAAAGTCTTTTGTCAGATGTTAGTGCGACAAGAGTAAGTTCAGTATCAGAATTCTTTCTGTAAACTAATTTACTTATTGGTTTTTGAAGTGAATCAATTTTCACTTTTGAGATCAATAAAAACTCGGGAGTGATTTCTCTTTTATCATCCTCAAGAAAATTTACAGAAAATTTAACCTGACCAAGAATTACATTTCCTTTATTCGTTCCAAGTGCAATCAAATTTCTGAAAGGAGATTTTGAAGAAGAAGTAATAACTTCATCGGAGGTTGAATCAACTTTTAAGGATTTAATAATTTCTTTTGATGTCAGACTTATAAAATCAACTGTTGCAGAATCAGTGAATGTGTATAATATTTCCCGATATTCATCAACACCAATCAACAGCGGTTTTCTTGTCTGAAAAATTTCTTTCGGACTTATTTTCTCTGTTGCATTTCCTTCGGCGCTAAACCATAGAGGCAATGCTTCCCAGAATACAAAAACTAGAATTGCAACAACTGATAAGATTGTTGCAATTCCGCCAAGATAAATTATTACTTTAGCTGTTTTATCAAAGAATAAAGCTTTCTTATGTGGCTTTGATTCTTTAATAGAATTATTTTTTGGTTCTGAGTTCAGATACAATTCCTAATTTATTATTCAAGCTTTGCAATTTCTTTCTTAACTAATTCATAAGTAAGGGGCAAGTAACCATCCTTAACAACAACTTCCTGTCCTTCATAGCTTAGAACAAATTTAAGAAATTCTTTTAACAATGGATCTAATGGTTTGTTTGGAGCTTTGTTGATATAAATATTCAAAAAACGACTTAGCGGATATTTTCCATTTAAACAATTTTCATAATCAGGTAAATGAAATTCATCATTTTCAGATTTTGCGAGAGGTAAAGCAATAACTCCTGAAGTGCGATAACCGATTCCTGAATATCCTATTCCGTATCTGTCTTCGGTTACACCTTGAACAACAGAAGCACTTCCCGGTTGTTCCTTAACCTGATCTTTGAAATCACCTTTAAACAAAGCATGTTCTTTAAAGTAGCCATAGGTTCCTGAAGCAGAATTTCTTCCATAAAGACTGATGCCTCTGTTTGTCCAGTCACCGGTTAAACCTAAATCGCCCCATTTGGCGATGTCAGTTTTATATCCGCCCCTTCTTGTTTTAGAAAATGTTGCATCAACCTGAGGAAGAGTTAATCCCTTTAACGGATTATCTTTATTTACATAAACAGCAAGAGCGTCAATTGAAACACGAAGCTCGGTTGGTTTGTACCCAAACTTTTTTTCGAAAGCATCAATTTCTTCCTGTTTCATATCGCGGGACATTGGACCAAGCTGAGCTGTTCCGCTAATTAAAGCTGGGGGTGCTGTGCTTGAACCTTTTCCTTCAACCTGAATATTAACATTCGGATAATATTTTTTGAAACCTTCCAGCCAGAGAGTTAAAAGATTGTTCATTGTATCAGAACCAATGCTCGAAAGATTTCCTGATATACCTGCAACTTTGGTATAATGTGGTATGTTGGGATCAACTTTAACAGCAGTTGCATCTGCAGTTTCAGTCTTCTGAGTTGATTCGATTGCTGATTGTTCTGTTTGTACAGATTCTTTCTGAGTAGTCGAATCCTCTTTTTTATCACCACAGCTGACTAATGTGAATGATACAAATAGAAACAGAACGAAAGCAATGGGGAATGTTTCCAGTTTAAGCATACTTTTTCTCCTTTTTATTTTAACCTTTAAAATTACCAAATACCTTACTATTCAGGTATTTAATCAATGTTAAGAAATTGTTAAGAATGTGTAAAATCGTTTGAATATTAAATAACTTATCAAAATTTACAAAAAACACTTAACGCAGAATTTGATATTTTTGAGTTATTAATAATACCTATTTCAAAAATAAGGGCATATCTTATGAAGACAAGAATACTATTTCCAATCTTGCTGATTTTTTCATTTTTAAGTTATGCACAGCGAGAAGTTGAGACTCTGGTTGACTATATGGTTGGTTCTTTTTCAAGCAAAGAGCAATCAGAAATTGACAGCAACTATTTCAATATTGAACTTGAAATGATCCAAATATGGAAAGACAGAACCGATGGACCATGGTTATACATTGAACAGGCAATTGCTGAATCTAAAGACAAACCATACCGGCAGAGAGTTTATCAACTCAGAAAACGAGCTGATGGAAAAATTGAAAGTCTTGTTTACACAATCCCGGATCCATTAAGATTTGCTGGAGATTTTAAAAAAGAATTTCCATTGCTTCGATTAACTCCTGACTCATTGATTTTGAAAGAAGGCTGCGAAGTCGTTTTGTTTCAAACTGATGAAGGTCACTTTGAAGGAAGTACTATCGACAGAAATTGTCCGAGCGATTTACGCGGTGCAAGTTATGCAACTTCTAAAGTAATAATCTATAAAGATAAAATGATAAGCTGGGATCGCGGCTTCGATGAAAACGGAAACCAGGTCTGGGGAGCTACAACAGGTGGTTATATTTTTAAGAAGAAGTTTAACAAACTACAAAAGAAATATTGATCAGTGTCTTCTCTGTTTTTTATTAACGGAAAGTAAAACTAATTTGAAAATGAAAAATCAAAACCGGTTAACATTATTATCTATTTTTTTAATTATCTTCATTTTTTCGGTTGATGTTTGGTGTCAAAATACTGACTTCACCCAGAAAGGTGTCAGGACAATTTACCTCATACGACATGGAGAGTATATTCAAGCTGACACAACTGATTCTGACGCTGAAAAAAAACTAACTCCGCTGGGCATTGCGCAGGCAAGATTACTCTCAGCAAGATTGAAAGCAATGTCAGTTGAGTTTACCTCATTAACAAGCAGCTCGATGACGCGAGCAAGAGAAACAGCGATGGTCATAAACAAAGATTTTCCTGAACTCAAACTCCAGCAATCAGACTTGATCCGGGAATGCACACCATCAACCTGGCGAAAAGATATTATGGCCGAAACTGATTCGCTGGAATTATTTGAATGTAATAAAAATCTTGAAAAAGCATATGAGGAAATTTTTGTTCCTTCTCCTGATAAGAACGATAGACACGATATCATTGTTTGTCACGGAAACGTTATCAGATATTTTGTAACGAAAGTTTTGAATGTTGATACAATGTCCTGGCTTCAGATGAGTATTACAAATTGCAGTTTGACTATCATACGTGTTCTGACGGACGGAAAAATGAAACTCGATACATTCAGCGATTACGGACACATTCCAGAAAATATGAGAACATTTACAGGTGGAGATAATTTTCAGCAGGAATTAATAATAAACGAAAAATAGTTAAGAACTAGTTATTACTTCTTATAAATATCTGAGTGAAATACATAACACTGTCTTCATCGAATGCAACGCCAACGCCCGTTAAATTCGAATTGCTCTCAATGTTATTTTTATGTCCGGAACTATTAAGCCAGGCGGTAACCGCACCCTGAGCGCTGTAATTGTAAGCAACGTTTTCACCAGCCCAACTCCAGGAAATTTTCTCTTTTATCCGATTAACTCTTTCATAAAAACCATCGTGATTTATTGTTTTTGCATTGGCCATATTTATGCTGTGTGCTCTGCATTCGCTGGCAATAATATCACTCCACTCAAGCGGAGTAAGACCAATTCCGGTTCGATGTAAATTGATAAGACGGTGAACTTCTTTTTCTATATCATTCGAAGGATTGCTATCATTAGTAGAAACGGGGTCGTCCTCACAGCCATTAATAGGAAATAATACTAACAGAAAAGTAAATAGCAATATGAGAAATTGATTTTTCATTCCGGATATTGAACAAATTTTATGCTACTAATCGATTAAGGATTTGTGAGAATTTTAACAACTAAGCTGTAAAGAAGGTAGAAACGATATGCTCAAATAGTAAGTGTGAGAGTTCAGCACGAGTTTAATTTTTAAGAAAAGATAAAATGTTGAGTTTAAGAAGTCTTAATTACGCAATAGTATTGAAGTTGCTTTTTTTACTTGCCCGGCTCCTGTTTAATAAAAAGTTTTGCATTAATGACATCCTTATGTTCAAGGTTCATAGTACTGCCGATAATTTTAATCAACCGGTCCTCGTGGCTGTCAAGTTTTCCGTCCTCATAAATTATTCGCCAGAGATTTTTTATCAGATTAATCTTTTCCTGATAATCAAAACTCTCGTTAATCACTGAAGTAAATTCATAAACACTTATACTATTTTTAACTTTTTGTTCGGATAGCTCCATCAGCTCATTCACACACTCATCTTCTAAATTAAAATCTTTTTTCATCAACTCAATTATTCTTTTTCTTTCATCTTCAGAAAAGTTACCATCCGCTTTTGCTATTTCAATTAATAAAGCGGCAGTTGCAATCTGATATTTTTTTGTGGTCGTTTCACCCGAAGAAGTTTTAACAACTCCGGAGTTTTTTTCATCTTGATCCTGTAAAAGAATTTTTCTTAAATATTCAAACATCACTATAATTAAATTAAGGAGTGTTTAATTCCGATAGCAAACCGGGAAGGTCCAAAGCTTTTGTAATCATTACAACATTACCTTCTTCATCAATGGGCCATTCTTCCTGAGGTCTGTCACAATAAAGTTCAATACCATTCCCATCCGGGTCCTTGAGATAAATAGATTCTGAAACACCGTGATCTGAAGCCCCTTCGATAGGATATTTATTTTCCCAGAGAACTTTAAACGCCTTTGCAAGCTCTTCCCTGTTTGGATAAAGAATTGCAAAGTGATACAAGCCTGTATGTCCTGAAGGAGGTGCAACTGCGTTTTCTCCTGCCCAGGTATTTAATCCAATGTGATGATGGTAATTTCCTGAGGATAAAAATACTGCTGAATCGCCAAACCTTGCAGTTATTGAAAATCCGAGAAGATCGGTATAAAACTTTATTGCTCTTTCAAGATTTCCAACTGTTAAATGGATATGACCTATTCTTGTTTTGGGATGTATTTCGTAACTCATCTGTATGTGTTTCACTTTTATGATTGGTTGATTTTAACAGGTTCAACTTTCCAGATTTTCTCTGCATATTCTTTAATTGACCGGTCACTTGAAAATTTACCCACACGGGCAACATTAAGAATTGCTTTTCGGGTCCACTCTTCAGTGTTTACATATAACTTGCTCACTTCATCCTGCGCATCAATATATGCCTGATAATCTGCTAATAGACAGTAAAAATCTGTTCCGAGTAAACTATCAACAATTGATTTAAAAATTCCCGGTTCCTTTTTGTTGAAAAAGTCTGTGGCAATCATGTCAATCGCTTTTTTCAGCATCGGGTTTGCCTCATAATAAGTTCTTGGATTGTATCCGCTGCTCTTCAACTTTACAACTTCATCAGCAAGCAAACCAAAAATAAAAATATTTTCTCTGCCAACTTCTTCGCAGATTTCAATATTTGCACCATCCATTGTACCGATTGTAAGAGCACCATTGAGTGTGAATTTCATATTACCGGTTCCTGATGCTTCCAAACCTGCCATTGATATTTGCTCTGAAAGATCAGCAGCAGGAATTATTTTTTCTGCAAGTGTTACAGAATAGTTTGGTATAAAAACAACTTTAAGTTTTTCGCTGACATCCGGGTCTTTATTTACAACGTCAGCTACAGAATTGATCAGTTTGATAATCAGCTTCGCCATAAAGTAAGCCGGTGCAGCCTTGCCTGCAAAGATAACTGTTCGGGGAACCATTTGAATTTTTGGATTGTCCTTAATTCTGTTATAAAGAGTAATTATGTGAAGAACATTCAGAAGTTGCCGTTTGTATTCGTGAAATCTTTTTATCTGAACATCAAACATTGATTCCGGATTTATCTTTATATCATTCTTTTCTTCAATCAACGAAATCAATAATCTTTTGTTCAACCATTTTGCGTTTCTGAACTCCTCTCTGAAGCCCGGATTATCTGCATACTTTTCAAGTTCACGAAGTTTGTAAAGATCAGTTACCCACTCATCACCGATCCTGTCAGTTATAATTTTTGACAGAAGAGGATTTGCAGTTTTAAGCCATCTGCGCGGAGTAATCCCATTTGTTATATTGAAAAACTTATTGGGATAAATTTTATGAAAATGCGAAAAAATTCTTGTCTTCAGAATTTCAGTATGCAGGGCAGCAACACCATTTACAGCATAACTTCCGATAATTGCAAGATTAGCCATCCGAACAGATTTTCCGTTGCTCTCATTTATTATTGAGAGAGCAGATAAAATGTTGGGATCGGTAGTATAATTCTTTTTAACATCTTCAATAAATCTTCTGTTTATTTCATAGACAATCTGAATATGACGCGGAAGTAATTCCTCAAACAAAGGAAGCGACCATTCTTCAAGTGCTTCCGGAACCACAGTATGATTTGTATAGGCAAAAGTCTTGTTTGTAATTTTCCACGCTTCCTCCCAGGTTAAACCTTCCTGATCAATTAATATTCTCATCAGCTCAGGAATTGCAACAACAGGATGTGTATCATTTAGTTGGATTGTGTTCTTCTCGGCAAATTCATTGAATGTATTATGATTAATCTTATACTTTCTGATTATGTCCTGTAAAGTAGCTGAAACGAAAAAGTATTGCTGTTTAAGTCTTAAAAATTTTCCTTCAACATAAGAGTCATTTGGATACAATACTTTTGAAATAGTTTCTGAATCTGTTTTAGAAGCAACAGCAGCAACATAATCACCTGCATTAAAATCTTTAAAGCTGAATTCCGTTGCAGCTTTCGCCTGCCATAATCTTAAATTGTTTACTGTGTTATTTTTATAACCGGGTACCGGAATATCATAACCAACAGCAAGAACGTCTTCGGTATCAATCCAATCAAATTTATAAGTACCGTCAGGATTCTGAACTTTAACTGCTTTACCATAAAACTTTACCCGATATTCTAAATCGCGACGAAAGATATCCCACGGATTTCCATGCTGAAGCCAACTGTCAGGATATTCAACCTGATAACCATTTTCAATTACCTGGTTAAAGATTCCATACTCATATCTAATTCCGTAACCAAAAGCCGGCAGCTCAAGAGTTGCCATCGAATCGAGATAACACGCTGCAAGCCTTCCTAATCCTCCGTTGCCAAGTCCCATATCAATTTCAATTTCCCTTATTTCTTCCAGACTGTAGCCATCTTCTTTTAAAATATTATAACACTCTTCATAGAAATCCATATTTATAAGTGCATTTCCAAGAAGTCTTCCCATCAAATATTCTAATGACAGATAATAAACTCGTTTAACATCCTTTTGAAAATACTGATGCTGTGTTCTTAGCCACTTTCGAACAAGCCGATCTCTTATAGCAAGAGATAAAGCAAAATATGCATCCGATCCTGTTGCAGTTATTCTATCTTTTATTAACCGAAATTCTAAATTTTCAGCAAATTGATTTGACAGGGAATAAGATGAAGGAGTTTCTTTATCTGTAAAAAAAATTGATGGTTTTCCGTTTAACGTTGCTTTTGATTTTTTCTCCATTAACCTTTCGATTGTGTTTTAGTAAAAATTCGGGGGTAAATTTAAGATTGACAAACTTCTTAACAAAATGTTAATAATACTCTCTTAATTAAATCAGTAATTTTACGAAACAGAATTTTAAAGGAATTGAAATGAAACCCCTATTCAAAAATATTTTCTTTTATATAACTATTATCTTGCTTGCAGGTTTAATATCGCAATGCCAGGAAAATCATAATTATAAAACCGGTAACGTGATATTCTTTCATCCGGATGGAACTGCTTTGGCTAACTGGAATGCGATCAGAGTTTTATATTACGGACCCGATGGTGAATTAAACTGGGACCGGTTACCGCAAATAGGATTATACCAGGGGCACACCAGTAACACGCTTACATCTTCATCAGAAGGAGGAGCTACTATTCATGCGTACGGAGTAAAGGTATCAATGTTATCTTATGGAATGGATGGGACAAAACCGTTAACTTCAAGGTCAGGTAGTAATTTAAGTATAATGATGGAAGCGAAAAGCAAAGGGATTAATATTGGAATTATCAACAGCGGAAAAATCGTTGAACCCGGAACGGGTGTGTTTGTTGCAAGCGATCTATCAAGAGCAAATGAAGATGCTATTTCAAAAAAGATAATTGAGTCAGGTGCTGATTTGATTTTTTCAGGAGGTGAAGAAAATTTATTACCTGATGGTGTTGAAGGGAAATACGGACCCGGTAAAAGAAAAGACGGAATAAATGTTATTGAACTTGCCAAACAAATTGGATATAAAGTAATCTACACAAGAGAAGAACTTTTGTCGATTCCTGACGAAACAGAAAAAGTACTTGGAATCTTTGCGCTCAGTCATACGTTTAATGATAAATCTGAAGAAGAGTTAAATGCTCTAGGCCTAAAAAACTATCAACCGGAATCACCAACTTTAGCCGAGATGACCGATGCAGCAATAAAATTTTTATCAGGTAAGAATGGAAACTTTTTTCTTGTTGTTGAAGAGGAAGGAACCGATAATTTTGGAAATGCCAACAACGCAAACGGATATTTTGAAGCTTTGAAGCGTGCAGATGATGCTATTGGTATTGCATTAAACTATTATTCAAAAAATCCCAATACATTAATTATCACTGCAGCAGATAGTGAAGCGGGCGGAATGGAGATTTATGGATTTCTTGAAAAAGATATGATGCCAGATAAACCTTTGCCTGAAAAAGCCGATAACGGAGCCCCGCTAGATGGAATCAATGGAACCGGCACGCTGCCGTTCGTTACAGCAAAAGATAAATTTGGGAATCAATTTCCGTTTGCGGTTGCCTGGTCAACTAATGATGATGTCTTTGGTTCAGTTGTTTCCAGAGCAGGAGGATTAAATTCCGAATTAATGAAAGGGAAAATTGATAACACAGAAATTTACCGGATTATGTATGCAACACTCTTCGGGAAAGTTCTTGAGTAATTTATTCTTCTGTTAAATAAGCAGTTGCTTCAACTTCTACAACAATATTCGGATCAATCAGAGATTTTACTTCAACCATAGATGTAACAGGTTTAATATTTTTGAAAAACTCACCGTGGGCTTTTCCGACTGCATCCCAGTCTTTTATGTTGGTTACATAAATCCTTGTACGAATCACATCGGTTAAAGATCCACCAACATCATTCAAAGCCTTTTCAATTTTCTGAATAATAAACCTTGTTTGCTGGTATGGATCTCCCGGCGCAACAATTCTATCGCGATCAACTGCAGCAGTGCCGGAGACTTCAATAAGGTTACCGATTCGAACTGCTCTTGAGTAACCAATTTTATTTTCCCAGATTGTTCCGGTAGATATGTTAATTCTTTTTTCCATTTCGACCTCTAAATTTTTCCCTGAAGATATTTTTTCCTCTTTGTTTCCGGAAACTTTTCTATTGCATAACGCAGCATTGTTCTCGGCATTTTTTTATAATGGGCTTTTAAAAATTTTTCCTCTGTCTGCAAATCTCTTTTCCCGATTTCTCTTAACATCCAGCCAACAGCTTTGTGTATTAAGTCGTGCTCATCCCGCAGTAAAAGCGCCGCTATTTTCATCGTGGCATCAAATTTATCATTCCTGATAAACTCGTAAGTTGACAGGATTGCTATTCTGCGTTCCCAGAGGTTTTTTGACACTGCAAATTTAAATAATAAACTTTTATCTTTATTAAGAAGGTGTTTCCCGATTATCTTTGGAGCCGAGAGGTCTACAAGATCCCAGTTATTAATTCTTTTTCTGTTTTTCAAATAGAGTGAAAAGATTTTTTCTCTCTCTTTCTCCTGAGCGTTTTCATATTTATCAACAAGAATAAACAGTGAGATTAATCTTTCTTCGTGTAGTCGTGATTTCAATAATATTTTTAAATCACTTTTGGACAAGTCTTTGAACTCTCTGGCTAGTTTTCTTTGTGCAGGAACATTCAGACCGGCAAAAACATCCCCTTCTCCGTAATCTCCTTTACCGGTTTTGAAAAACCAGCGCATTGTTTTGGAAATTTCAGGGTTGCTGAGACTTTTTATTTTGGTTCGCAGCTCGTTAAGTCTTACACTCATTTACATTAGCGTTTTAAAAAATATGATATTGAATAATTCGTTCATACAAAAAATACTTAAATAATTTTAAAAGCTGCGAAACGGGGAAGATACAATGAGAGGAATTTAGAAAGACTAATGAGTTGTAATTTTATGAATGAGAGAAACAAGCTCACCTTTGGCGAAAGGTTTTACTAAAAATTCATCGGCGCCAGCTTTGCGAAACTGCTGAATTTTTTCCTGAAGAAATTCACTTGATAATATAAGTATTGGAATTTTTTGATTTTCATTTCTTTTTATTTCGCGCACAATTTCCAGCCCTTTATCCCAATGATTTATTGTAACATCAAAAATCAACGCACCGAATTTTTCATTTGCTATTATTCCGGGATTGAATTCTTTTGATGAATAAAGAACGATATCATAATTTTCCTTCAGAAAAGCTCTGATAAGTTCAAAAGAATCACCGCTATCGTCAAGCATTATAATCTTAGAGTGTCCGTTTGTTTTAGAAGCGGTTCGCTTGAGCCGTTCAAGTTTTCCGATTTTGGAAAGTGGAAGAGTAAAAGTGAAAGTTGATCCCACTCCTTTTATACTGTCAACAATTAAAGAGCCTCCCATTTTTTCTAAATATCTTTTTGATATTGCCAGTCCCAATCCATTGCCTTCAAAGCTTCTTCCGATATCAAGATCTTCCTGGCTGAAAGGTTGATAAAGATGATCAAGATATTCAGAGGAAATACCTATTCCTGTATCTTTAATTTTACAAAGAGCAAGTTCTCTTTCTTTAAGTAAAGAAATTTCAATGTCAATATAACCCTGTCTGGTAAACTTAACTGCGTTTTCTAATAAATTATTAATCACTCCCTCAACACATTGCAAGTCTATATCAACAAAAATATTTTCTTCTTCAAAGCGCATTGTTAAATCAAGTTTCTTTTCAGCAGCTTTTTTCTTAAATGGTTCAATACAATTTTTAAAAATTATCACAAGGTCGAAAGTTTCTATATTCAGTTGATATCTCCCCGCTTCGATCTGTGCAAATTCAAGCATCTGCGTTATACTTTTAAAAAGTCTTTCACTTCCTGAGTGAAGATTGTCAAGATAGATTTTATCTTCGCTGCTTATTTTGTCCTTTAAATTTTCTTTAATAATAGTTGAGTAGCCAAGAATTATGTTCAATGGTGTTCTGAGTTCATGTGAAAGAACATTCAGAAAAGTACCCTTTAATCTCTCGGCTTCCCTGCTTGAATCTCTGGCTTTTCTTACTTCTTCTTCGGCTAATATTATGTCAGTTTGATCTTCATGGAATAATCCAACAAATTCCTGATCATCCTTTTCAATCGGAAAGACAGTAGTTTTCAAAAATGGAGCAGCTCTTTCACCTCCAAGCAGCCTTGAGTCAATATAGTTTTTCAGATATAAGGTTTTTTTGTTTTTAAAAACGTCACTGATTTTAGAAGTAATATTTCTTTTCAGAAGTTCAGTGTCAGTTAAGTACGAATATCCGTTCAATTCACTTAAAGAATAACCCCATCTGTCCGAAAAAGCATTGTTTACATAAAATACAAAACCGTTTTTATCAAAGACTTCAACCGGAAATGGCAGAAGATCATAACAGAGCGAAAAATATTTGTAAATAGCATTATCCATTATTTTTTAACAGGCAAAGAAAATTGAACTAATGCACCTTTGTGAATATGAATAATTTTTATTTCACCTTTATGTTTATCTACAATACTTTTACAAAGGAATAAACCGTATCCATTGTTATTCAGATTAAAAATGGTATTGGGATTACTTTTAAATTTTTCCGGGAATCCAGGACCATCATCCTGAACTTCGACATAATTACTGTTTTCTTTCTGGAATGATCGGATAGTAATTGTTGCATTATTTTTTGCGTCAACCGAGTTAGTTATTAAATGAACGAGAAGATGTTGAATTTGTTCCGGATCAAATGTGCACGGAGGAATTGGATTTAATTCAGTTGTGAATGTTACTGAAGCAAATTTTTTCAGAGGCGAAAGATATTTTATTACTGATTGAATCGTTCGATTTAAATCATTATCCACACTATTAAGATTTGTTATGGAGGTTTCCAAAAGAACCTGAGCATATTTCTGGATATTTCTGATACTGTCAGCGGCAACTTTTGTTTTAAGTTTCAATCTGTCAAAAACTACATCATCAAGATGATTTTGTAACTCGTAATCCTCGTGAGTTTTTTCAATAACTCTTAAAAGACTTTCAGTTTCTAATAATGCGAGGTGAACTAACCCCTGTAATGATTGACCAATCTCGGCATCAATACCGGACTTTAGAACTTTCCTTTCAGCCTGGATAAGTTGTGCATTTGCTTCCTGAAGTGCGTTGTAAGCATTTATCTGCCCGTTATATAACTGAGCATTTCTTATTGCCGTGGCTGCCTGCCCTGCAAGTATTTCAAAGGTTCCGGTAATTTCTCTAACCTTAATTTTATGCAGCCTTTTACTATCCACATAAATCACTCCGATTTTCTTTTCGTTGGTGATTAGTGGAGAGCAAAGAATGGTTTGCAGATCTAATTTTAAAATACTTTTTGTGGGGTCATAAGTTGCATCACTTTGGGCACCTTCTATAAATATAGATTGACCATTATAAAAAACATCTTCAACTACTGTTGTACTTACCTCAAACATTTGCTTGGGAAGATTTTCGTTTTCATCATTTAGGCCCAATTTAAATTCCAGATGACCTGTTTCGTTTTGCAAAACTATGAATCCACGTTCGGATTGTGTTAGTCTGATTGCATTTTTCAGAACCAGCTCTAACACATCATCTAAAATTAAAGACCGGTTTATAGTATTTACAATATTAAGGATTGCTTCGAGATTTTTTAATTTTTCTGCAGACTCATCATTGGAAAAATTACTTTTTAATCCTTCGTCTATATTTTTTTTGAATTCTGAAAATTTCATTTTATTAAAAAGTTTTTTTCAATCCTTTAATAATTTAATTGATAGAAACCATTCCCAGTCATTATAACCTGATGATGACCATGCTTGTGCTATACCAGCAGAAAAAGTTGATTCAAGGTTATACCAGTGTTTAAACTTGATATCCATCTGAGCACCAACATCAACCAGATATTTTCCAAAATTTGATTCCGTAATTAATCCCTGAGAATAAATTGCAAAATCAAAATGATTTACAAATTGCTCTAATAACAACCAACCTGAAGTTCTTATTGGTGGAAAAGCATTTTCAATAATCATCTTTCCAAATTTATTTGTTACAAGACTATAAATCGGAATTCCGGGAAATCTAAAAATTCTCCTAAATTGTTTAATTTCATCGTTGTCTACAGCTCTGTTTCCAAATCCACCAATATAAAACAAACTTTGAACGAGATTTTCGTTTTCTTTGTTATATCCACCCGCAATTTTTACGTGAAAAATATTATGATTCCACAACCACGTAGAGAAATCACTTAACTCAATGTAAGTATTAACAGCAAATTCAGATTGGTCAAAATCTGTACCGTAGAGACCAACCGTCCAATTAAATTCGTTTCCAAATTCATAATCTGAACTTCCAATGCTTTTTCGAAGGTTTTTGAAGTTTAAGTTTGTCGCCAGAACGGCAAAATCCGGCTGGGAAACTGGGATTAAGTTATCGTTAATAAATTTTACATCTCTATAGAATGTAAAAGTTGTTGCTTGTTTAATTTTAGTTGGGTTATCGTACTTCCAAAAATATGTGTGTCCGAGCTTGAACTGGGTTCCAATAGTTCCTCTTTTTCTTTCATTGAACAAATCATAGAAATCGTCTCCGTTGTAAAGAACATCAATATAAAAAAGTTGTTTGTAATCATACTTAAATCTTAAATGCCAGAGAGGATCGCTGGGTGTTTCATTAAGCGGAGAAACTCCGGCTTCCATATAAAAATCATGAATTAGCAGAGGATCAGAAATTCTTGTAAAAATTCCAAACACAACCTGATTTTGAAAACCACTTACTACCGGAATTATGGAATGCATATGTAAATTTTCAAGTCCGTTAAAACCCGACTCAGTTGAAAAATCAATTGGGTTAATTTCTGATGAATCACTGTTCAAATTCCAAGTCTGAAGTTCAGGGTTTTCATCAATTACTTTTTGCCCAAAATAATTAACTGCCGGTAAAAATGTAGCCGGTCGGTTTTCAAAAATAACAGGACTAAATCCTTCTGAAGAGAATTTAAATGCAAAGACAGAGTCGGGAGAAATTTCAATTGGTCTGAACAACCCGGTTATGCAATGTGAAATTGCTTTTATAGATTTATCCGTAAAATCATACCGGTAAATATTTGAAACCCCATTAGTGTACGCATTCCAATAAATCATTTTACCATCTCTGCTCCAGGATGGATTTTCCGGCGATCCACTGTTTGAAATTACCTGATATTTAAATAACGAATCAACCAAAACCGATTCTGCACTAAAAGTTATAATTGATTGCTGACCACTGGATTTTTTAAGAACCGCAACTAAGTTTTTTCCGGAGTCGTCAATTGAAAGATTGAATATCTCATCACCGAGTTCAAGAGTAGTCAATCGAATGATTTCTTTATATGGATATGGAGAATAAACAATCGTAGCGAAACCAGCGTCATGTTGTATTCCCCACAAGTCATGAGTTACAGGTGAAACAGCCAAATCACCAACTCTGGCATTTTCAAAAAGGATCTTTTCATCGCCCGATTCTAAGTGATGCACCCTTATATCTCTGAACAACTGATTATTATTTGTTGTATAGAACAAAAATCCATTAACTTCGTCCAGCGCAATAGAAGAGACCTGAATCATACTCGGAGTTTCAATTGAAATGATCTTTTTCGAAACGCCCGAGGTTAAATTAAGAAGCTGAAGCGAAGTAAGTTCATGAGATCTGTGGTAAACATAAATTATTGAATTTGTAGGACTGTCAAAGTATGGTCGGGAGACCCAGCCAAAGTTTTCAGCGCTGATTGTTCTTAGTTTTGTTTGCTCAGCTTGCTGTAAAATTTTTATATTTTCATTTTGAAATTGTGTTTCATAAGAAATAAAATCATCCCAGACTTCATAAAAATCTTTCCCGAAAACCTTCTTGAATTTTCCTTCAAAACCAACATAAGCATCACCCTCCTTTGTTCTAAACCAATTCAGTACTTTTTCCGTTCCATAAATTATTGACAGATAAGCTACAAACCTCCCGCCAAAAATATAATGAATATTTTCCAGGAAGATTGAATTGTGGCTAAGAATAGTTTCCAGATCTAACTGTGATGGGAAATCACTTTTTTCAAAAACCAGACTTCTAAAGTACATTTCATCAAAACTTCCCAGAATTCTTCCATAGCCCCCACTAAGCCAGGTTTCAAAAAATACAGCTACAGCTTCCTGATGCCATCGCGGTGAATAGCGATTGTAATTAGTAAGAAGACTGTAAAAAACAGAAAGTGGTTGAGTTTTTTCAGGAGGAACTTTACCAAAAACTGATCTGCAAAAGGATTCAAAACCAATTTTTGCATCATTAACTATCACGTGAACAAGCTCATGACTTATCAACCATTGAATTCTTTCGTTATAAGGAACCATCTCGTAACCCGGCTCCATTGGCTCAATTTCAAGTCTAATAAAATTCTGAGGAGTTGTGCTTGTCGCAGCAAAACCATAATCACTAACATCATACGTGTTGATAATTATTTTATCTGATGGAACATAATTAAATATTTCTGAAAGAAGCTTAAATGCTTTTTCGGCACTAACCAATATATTATTAACCAGATGAGAATGATAATCGCGATAAATGATTTTAAAGTGTTTACTTTCTCTTTCCAGCCACGGTGAATCTTCTCTTTCAAAAAGATGAATGACTAATTCCTTATTATCTTCTATATAAAAATATTCGCTGGCAATAGTTTCGCTTTTTTTCTTAATCTTAATCTCTACATTCTGATTATTATTTGATACTCCGATGTGCTTTACATAACCAAGAGAATTAAGGTTATCAAAACTATTTCCAAAGGTTGAAGCATTTTTTATTGTTAGCATGAATGAATCAGAATCTATGCTACTTAACCGGGCAATTAATTTAGAATTACTTTTAATACGAACGTATGTTCCCTTGTTGTTATCTTCCAAATCTACACTCTGTATTTTACTAATATTATTCTGATCTTTCTCAAAAACTAATATTTTCCCCGGACTTATCACCGCAAGAGATTTTTCATAATATTGATTAAAAAGATCAATGGTTTCACTTGTTGGAACAAAAATATAATTACTAATGAAATGGGTCGATGTTGGCAATTGATGAATGAACGATTCTTTCGATTTATTACGATTTATTATGACATAAGGATTCTTTGATTTAAATCGTAACGTAACTTCTTCAAAATTAACTTCTGTTGTATTGCCTGAATCCAAATGATTACAATTTATTTTCAGCACTTCAGTTAAATGCTTTAACGACACATAGATAGTTCCCTGATAATTGTAAGAAGGAATAGTTTGGCTGCTCTCACCTTCAATTATGGTTACCCTGGAGATTTCCTGAGCAAATAAAACAGAAGAAAAGAAAATCAGGGGGAGAGCTATGCGCAACATATTTTCAGAAAGCAACATTAATTTTTTTAATAGTTAGAAGCTAAAGAGCTTTTCAATAGGATAAAAAAACAATCTCGATTCTTTACAAAGTATAAGAGAAAAATAAACACTTCTAATTAATAATAAAAAAGCCTTCAATAAAGATTGAAGGCTTAACAAAGTATACTTTGGAGAACTAATTCATTCTACCTTACCCAGCCGTACTTTCCACCGAGTTCATCAAGCTGCGAACCTGATCTTACCCAGCCGTACTTTCCGCCGAGTTCATCGAGCTGCGAACCTGATCTTACCCAGCCGTACTTTCCGCCGAGTTCATCAAGCTGTGAACTCGACCTGTTCTCAAGAAACTTGAGTTCAGACTGAGTTAAATCCGAAGCTTGAAATTGCTGGTCTTCAGCTAAGGTAGTTATATTATCCTGATTGACCCGATATCTGGTCGCTTCCTGAACATTATCAGCAACCTGAGCGAATCCGGATATGAATAGTCCCCACAAAAGGGCTATGGATAATATAATTCGCATAGTATCACTTGTTATTATGACACACTACTAGTAGTTTGACATACACTTCACCCATGAACTGCATACTCGCAGCACCACTTAACAACCCAATGCTTGTACCATGTAAAAAACTGCCAATGTTTCAAAAAACAGCAGAAAAAGGCTTTATCATATGTAAAATTTACCTTTAAACTAGGCTAAAATTGGGGTATTGTAAAATAATTTTACTAAAATTAACAAAATAATTTAGCAATGAATTCCTTCAAATTGAGGGAAATTTCAAACTTTAAAAATATCAGATATTTGGTTTAACCAAATTAATTTTTCAACAAATCATCCAATTTAGGTCTTGAGATTCCTAACAACTTAGCAGTCCGGGTTTTATTACCACCTAATTTTGTAAGAACTTGTTTTGCATATTGCTTCTCTAATTTTCTAAGATTAGTAACACCGTAGCTTACATCCATTCGGATTATATGCGACGGAATTTCTTGTTCATCGTAACCAGTATTAGTTTTAACAACTGCTTTATTTATAATATTCGAGAAATCTTCTAAACGTAATTTTTTATCTTCACATAAAAGCACTGCTCTTTCAATTGCATTTCTTAATTCCCGAACATTACCGGGCCAGGAATATCCCATTAAAAAGTGTTGTATATCTTTATCAACTGCTTTTACAGATTTATTAAACTGTTTATTAAATTCTTCAATAAAATGATTCGCTAATAAAATTACATCCGTACCTCGCTCTCTCAGAGCAGGAATTTCTATAGAGACAACATTCAATCTGTGGAAGAGATCACTTCTGAAAAGTTTTTTTTCTACCATTTGTGCTAAATTTCTATTGGTAGCAGAAATGATCCTGGCATTAATTGGAATATCTACAACTCCGCCTAACCTCTTTATAACTTTTTTTTCAATTGCTCTCAATAGCTTAGTTTGAATATTGTTACTCAGGTCACCTATTTCATCTAAAAATAAAGTTCCTCTTTCAGCAAGTTCGAACAAACCAATTTTCCTTGTTCTGGCATCAGTAAAAGCTCCCGCCTCATATCCAAAAAGCTCCGATTCAAGCAAGGTTTCAGGAATTGATGTACAGACAATATCTACAAACGGATATTGACCTGCCGAACTATTATTATGAATAGCTCTTGCGAACAAACCTTTCCCTGTTCCTGTTTCGCCCAATAGTAGAACGTTCGAATTACTTTTTTCCGAAACTTTGGTAGCCATTTCTACAGCGTTGAGCAACTTTTCTGAATTTCCAACTATTGACTTGATTCCCTGCTGATTCATTCCAAATACACCAGTACGATTAACTTCTGTTATATAAGATTTATTAGAAATTACATCAGTCAGGAATGACACAAACTTTAATACTTCATAAGGAAAGACAAAAATATCCCAAAAACCTTGTTTAATAAGAGAACTAACCATCAGAGCGTCTGAATTATCAATTACTATAACAAACTTATTAGTTTTTCCTTTTCTAATTCTAAGAAGATTTTTATAAAGAGGAGAATCGAGTGATTCAATTTTTATAATAATAATGTCATTACTTTCGATTTCAAATTTAGAAGGATATGAAACATTTAATAGAAAACCTTTCAATTCCAGCTGCTTGAGTGCAGAGGTGATTGAAACCAAATTTCTTGAATCGGAAAAAACTTTTAAACTGAAATAATTTTCAGACATAAGTCACTCTTGTGGGTAAAAACTTTCGAGCTTTTTTAAAGTTTCGATTCGTTGAGAACTTCTTAAATAAGCAGCCCTAAACTGTGGTAATTCCAATTTTTCAGAAATGAAATAAATTAGTTCTCTGACATAAATTACGTATTGCTTGGCTTTATTGTAATTGCCTTTTTCAATATATATTTCAGAAATAGCATATAGAATTTTCCAGGTTATTTCGAGAATATTTTTGTCTTTGATTAAATCATAAGCTCGTTCAAAATGAACGAGCGGAGCTAATAACTTATCCGACGCATAACTCTTTGAAATAATTCCAAGAAAATATTCTCTTTCTGCCCCCAATATAGAATTTTGCTGGCATAAATCAATAAAATTTGGATTGTTTATTTCTACTAATGCCTCGTTTAATTTATTAAGCTTAATTAGTGTTTCAATAAGTAATAATACAGACTGTGAATAATTATTCCGGTCTTCAAGTTTATAAAATTCACTACAGACTTGATATAAAGGCTCGACTGATATGTTCACTGATTTTCTAAAAAAAATCATTTGATATAACAAAAGTTCATAAACATTTATTTCATTTTTTTGCTCAAATTTTAGATTGTTTTCTTTTAGTTCTAAAATTATTTCTTCCAGTTTTTGATTTATACCAATTCTGAAAAACAATTTTCCCATTAGGAATAATACGTCAGACAGCTCCTCGTAATTACCGAGATTTTCAAAAACCTTTCTTGCTTTAGTCAATGAATCATATGCTTTTTGATATTCACAACACTCAATGAAAACTTCTGCTAAATTCCATAAACTCTGTCCAAAGTACATTTCTTTTCCAAGACTCCGAAAAATATTTTGCGCTTTAAGATAAGATTTTATTGCCAAATCAAAGTTTGTTCGATCAAAATAAAAAACACCCAAACTTTGCTGAAGTAAACCTTCCTGATCAAGATTACCAATTGATTGATTGATTTTAGATGCATTCTCCCAATGCCTTTCTGCTTTTGCGTAATCCTTAAGAATGGAAAAAATATTTCCAATATTCACTTCTGCGCCAGCAACACGAGCCGGTTGATTTGCCTTTTTAAAGTTTGTTTTTGCATTCATAAAATTTTCCAAAGCCGAGTTCAAGTCATTGTTTTGATAAATTGAAAGCATACCTTTAAGGTTATAACAACGACCTTTTAGTTCTGCTGAAAGATTTTTTTCTTCAAGCAACAAATCACTTTGTTTATTAGCTTCCTCATAATTTTTCAATTCAAAATCAGCATAGGCTAATTCGACTTTTAATCTGTTAATTTCATCAACATCGTCAATTTCCTCCAACAACTTAGTGATAACTCTTTTACCCGCTTCATACTCGCCGGAAGCAATAAGAGCGCTACCTTCTGTAATAAATAATCTTTTATCAATCTTGGTTGGAGGTAATGTGTTTTTTATCTCTTTAATAGTATTGAGTGATGACTGGACATCCCCAAGCTTGAGGTAAATTTCGCTTAACTTAACTTTTACTGAGTCAAGTAATTCTTGCTTAAGAGGTAGCTCAACCAGATGGTTTAGGATTCTTTGTATATAAGCGAATGCCGATTGCTTTTCAGCTCCTTTTATTTCCTCCAGGGAAATTTTAAAACAAGTATCAAACTCACCGGCTAATTCGTAATGCCTCGCTAACTCTATCCAATTGAAGGAAGAAAATTCTTTTGATATTCTGTCAGCAATTTTTCTATGCAGCATTTTCTTGTTTTCTATCGATGCATAAATAAATTTTTTAATAGCTTCAGAGGTAAATATTAATGTGTGGCCAGAAGCAAATCTCTGAAGAATATTATTGAATTGAAGTTTATAAACAATTTTTTCCACACTGCTCTTACTTAATCCAAGAATAACTGACAAGCTGTTTGAATCGATGAAAATGTTAAAAGTTGAAATAATCCTTGCAGCAATCAGTTCTCCCCTTGAAAGTTTTGCGATTCTTAAATTATAAAGATTAGACTGAGCTTCACTTAATGATGAAAGTTTTCTTTCTTCATCAGAAATCATTACTCCATCTTTGGAGAATTTCATTATACCAAAAAGTATCAGATCCTTTATAAACGATTTAATGTTACCGGGGATTAAATCTGCGTTCGCAACGATTAAATCTTTAAGATCGTTTATCGGAAAATCTGAACTAAAGCTTTCTTCCAGAAAACACTTCAACTCTTTTTCAGTAAAAGGACCCAATGTTATTTCTTTAACATTACTAAGCCTGGAAGATGAAAAGCTGTGTTCAGAAGACTCACTTACAACAACCTTAACATTATTCACCTGGAGCAACGGGATAATCTCCAATAGAAAATCACTAGCGAGATGATCATACAAATTAAAATCGTCTATCAGTAAAATGAATTTATTCTTTGATGCTAATAAAGCAATAACCTGCCGAAATTCATTTAATATTTCTCTGCCGCTTTTTATCAACAGTTGCAAAAGATATTGTTTTTCACTTTCTGAAAGATTCGGGTATACTGATTCAGAAAATATTATTTGTCTGAGCATATAGCGAATAAGTTCTGCAACCGGTTTTCCCTTAACATCAGATATGATTATTGCATGATTATAAATTTCCAGCAACTTGTATAATAGTAAAGTTTTTCCGACACCTTCAAAACCTCTGATAGAATAGACTTCACTGCTGTCTTTATCATTAATGAAACCGGATATTTGATCTATGACCGGTTGACGACAAGAATATACTTTAGCGGGTAAAAATTCCTTTGCGATCGTAATATCCAGATTAAATCCTAAATCATTAATAATTGCAAGGGCTGAAGAATATCTTTCATCAACATTTTTCTTTAATAACTTTTTAACTATACCTATAAATTCATTTGAGAAATTATCAGTTGGCGGGAATTCAAATTCAACTTCTAATGCAGACTTATAAATATCAAGTTCACTTTTTGCTTCAAATGGAAATCGCTCATATACAATCCGATAAAGTATAACGCCAAGAGAATAAAAATCAACCGAGTGATTATGCCTTTCTTTTTTCAGAAGCTCGGGAGCTATGTAATATGCGGTTCCTTTGATTTCATAGTTTGCTGTTGAAGGTGAATATTCAGCAAGACCAAGGTCTATAAGTCGAATTTGTAAATTATTTTCTTTGAAGGAAACAAGAATGTTCTCGGGTTTCAGGTCATAATAAATATATTTTGACTGATGCAGGTAATAAAGTGATGCACAAATTTGTTTAACGATTTCCCTGAGATTTCTTTCATTATGAATAAGCTTTGCCGAAAGGAGTTCTTCTCCTTCAAAGTATTCTAATATTATGAAAGATGAACCCGGATTTATGCCTTCCTCTCCATCTGCAGTGAAAACAGTACCCAGATCAAAAGCTTTTATTATGTTAGGGTGTTCAAGCTTTAGAAGAGTAAAATACTCTTTAATAAAAATTTCTTTTTCATTATCATCAATATCAGGGGGAAGAATTTTTATTGCATATTCTTCTCCGGGAAATTCAATATCCCTGCAAAGGTAAACAGAACTTCTTCCCTGCCCGAGTTTCTTAATTATTTCATAGCGTGTATTTATCATACTTTTATTCCCGGGTTTAAGATTTTACCAAGCAGCTTTCCTGTTGAATTAAAAGTAAATAATGTTAACACCAGACTAAAACCAGGAAAGGCAATCAACCACCAGGCTTTTGTAATATACTCCTGACCAGAACTTAAC
>JACAFA010000178.1 GCA_013388525.1 Ignavibacteriaceae bacterium
ACTTTATTTTCGCTTGCACGATTCATAGGGCGTTTACCTCCTTATTTTTTTATTGCTTATTTAGGTAAACGCTCTCTTTTTTTCTACTCCTCTTTACACAATTTTTGTAACGCTAATTCAGATGCAAAGAGAAAAAAATTATTTGACTTTTATTCATTATTTACTATTTTCACGTGTTGCTATTTGCTTAGCAACGAATAATTAAATTTTCAAATATATAGGAGGTTGTTATGCAAAAAATTTTTCTGATCATTCTTTCCATTCTTCTTATTTCACCTCTCGGACTGGCTGAGTTGAAATTAAAATTGCCTGCTGAAATTACGGGCGAAACCACAAATTCAATTATCAAAAAAAATCTCGAAAATAATTTCAAATTGAATATTCCTGCTGAGGCTGTACCTCCTGCAGATATGAAAGAAATGGTAAAAGGAATGATAATGCTTGGTATACTTGCTGACGTTTCTTTTCCGATGGGTAGTGATGAAGGTTTTGGTCACATCGCCGGTACAGGGTTTTCTGGTCACGTAATGGCAAGCTATATGATTGCCAGTTCCTTGATGTTATCCTTAAGGGCTGGATATATTTCTTTTGGAACTCAAACTGAAGAAGGCAGCGATCAATTCGGTAGCTATAAATATGAAGACAGTTATTCTCAAATTCCAATTCTTCTTGGTGCATATTATATGTTTTCAACTAATAGCGCATTTAAACCATTCATTGGCGCAGCCCTTGGTGTGTTTATACAAAACTATTCTTACACCTGGACATTTAGTTACGATGTTGGAGGACAAACTTATTCAGATACACAGGAGGGTGATGCAAGTTCAACAGGATTTGGTGTGGTACCGGGAGCTGGTTTTTACTACTTGATTGGTTCGATAATGCTGGTGGCAGCAGTTGAGTACGCCTATATATTCAGTGAACTTCCGACTGAAGAGGAGGACGAATATACGCCGCCTCTATCAAAAATAAGCAGAGTTGCCCAGGAAGAGGAAGAAACCACAGAAGAAAAAGCAAGCTATATTTCGGTTAACTTTGGAGTGTCCTTCCCATTAGGTCAATAAGAAAACAAATTATATTAGAAATAAAGGCGAAGTTTGTTCTTCGCCTTTTTTATTATTATTCAGTTCTCTGGATAAACTCTTTTATTATTTTGTCTTTCGAGGAAAGAAGTTCTGCAGGTGTTCCAAGAAAATAAATTTTACCTTCATGCATCATTGCTACCTGGTTAGCAACGTTTTTAACGCTGTACATATCGTGTGTTACTACAATTGAAGTTACGTTTAATTTATCTGTAAGATCTTTTATTAAACTGTCTATAGAATCTGACATAATCGGATCAAGACCGGTTGTCGGCTCATCATAAATGATATAATCAGGGTCTGTTATTAAGGCTCTTGCAAGACCAACTCTTTTTTTCATTCCTCCAGAGAGTTCTGCGGGTTTTAATTTTTGGACATTTCTCATACCAACCAGTTCAAGTTTTTCAGAGACTTTCCTGTCTAATTCTTCACGTGAATATTTTTTACCTGATTCAACAAGAGGAAGAGCAACATTTTCTTCAACAGTCATGGAATCAAACAATGCTGAGCCCTGGAATAAAAATCCAAACTTTCTTCGCAGATTATAAAGTTCCTCCATATTCATTTCATCAACTCTATGTCCTTCAACTTTTACATAACCTTCATCCGGATAGAGTAATCCAACTATATGTTTTATCAGAACACTTTTTCCACAGCCGCTTCTGCCAATAATCACAATGGTTTCACCTGTATCAATATCCAGATTTACTCCCTGGAGAACTTTGGCGCTATTGAATGACTTATGCAGATCTTTAATTTCTATCATAATAGTAACTAATTAACTGTGTTTAAAATAGATAAAAGCATGGGTTTTATGAATCTTAATTTAAAATAAAAAACCGGACTGAAATTAAATCCAGTCCGGCAAGGTTTTACTAAAATTTTCTAAAGATTAATTATTGACTATTATTGCTGCGCCAAGTTGCTGCTCTCCGACCCCGGCAACAAAACCTCTGGCGTAAGTTGTGTAAATTTCACCGGAAGTAAAAGTGATATTTCCTAAGTCTAAAACAACAGTAGAAGTTCCGGCAAGTCTAACTTGCAAATTATATGTGCCGGCATCTAAAGGTGTGAATGCTGTAAAACCTTTAAAAGATATATTACCGAACACAACTGTTCCATCAGCGAGAGTTATGTCAACTGCCGGGGCATCCGGTGATAAGTGAATAAATCTCACGTGAGCTTTACCTGAAGCAGGTTTAGCTAAATTATCTTCAAGAACTAACGGCTCAATATTAGCTACTGAATTAACAGCAAAAATTGAGTAAGCTTTGTCTTTTACAAAATTTATGTTTCCTTCGATAACGGTTGTTGATGTACCTGTAACATTAACCTTAATATTTCTGGTACCGCTTGGTAAAGTTAAGTAAGGTGTGTTTTGCAGATAAGTAAGATTCATACCAGCAATTGCATTATCAACAAGTATATCAACTCCGGGTGCATCAGGCGAAGCATGAATTACCATTGTTGACGAGTTAGATGGAGCTGGCTGCATCGGAGCTTCTTCTTCATCATCGCAACCAACGAATGTCAATGCAGTTATTGAAACTGCAAGAGCTAAAACAAGATTTTTGAATTTCATTTTGATTTCCTTTTTAATTGATGAAATATTTAATACTTAGTTAACGAACTTTATAACAGATTATCTTTTATTATAGTTCCATTAACGAAAAAAATTTTTAAGTGGATTGAAAAGGCTGATTTGCCTGATAAGGAAATAAAAGCGAATAATCGCGGTTTATATTGTGATGTGCTGAAATTTTTTGAAAGATTTATGTAAAAATTTGTTTCAGATGATGATCCATATGATCAACATAATCTTTCATAAGAAAGAGTAATGTGTCTGCATTTTCAAAAGGATCTTCTGCTTCAATTTTTATATTAAGATTTTCCTCGGGAGTATTCTGCATTAAGAAAAGAATATGCTCGTTGTAAACTTTCCATAAATTCACAAGCTGTTTAGTATCCTTTTCATTATAATTTTGTATTCTCACCCAATCGTTTTGTGCATAACCTTCCACAAAAAATGGTGATGGCATAAACTGAATTTTTACAAACCGGTGATGATTGTTTGCTGCCGAGTCAATCAAATGTCCCAGCAATTCTTTTTTAGACCATTTGTTTGTTGCAGGTTTTGCATTCAATTCCACTTCAGAATATTTTAAGAATTTGGAAGGAACTACATTGATGTGTTCCTGAAAACGGTCAATAATTTTTTTTAGTTCTTCTGTCATAAAAATTCTTTCTTATTAAAATTATAATTTTCTTGCAACAACAACTACAGTCTTCATAGATTCAACGACACCGGAACCTTCGTTAATTGCTTCGAGGAAGATGATGTAAATTCCAATTCGTAAAGTTTGTCCATCATCGCCAATTCCATCAAATATAACTGAGCCGGAAGAACCGCTTGCCTGGTTGTTGGCGAGAGATCTCACGAGTCTTCCTTTGTTATCAAATATTTTTATGCGAACCTGTGAAGTTGCCTGAGTTAATTTGTAATTGATGATTGTGAAATCTTCAAAGCCATCATTGTCCGGCGAGAATGGATTTGGTGAAACAGAAATGTTTGATTCTATATTCGGGTTAATAGTATAAATACTGTTCTGCTTTCCGGGTGTTGCACCAATAGGTGTTACAGAACTGCTCCAGTTACTAGGATCGTTGGCGCTAATGTTGGGATTTATTCTTTCAAGAGAAATATTTATGGTTGAACCAAAATTATCATTATGCCATTTATCAGAATACCAGACTGAATCAATAACATTTCCCTTGACATCTTTTAAAAGAATTAATTCTCCTGTATTAACAAGCCCAAGACTTGAAACTCCAACAACTGTTTTGAGCTGGGTTTCATCCAATCCATATTTAACTATTACCGATGAGTCAGCTGCTAACAAGAAGAAAGAATTGTTCGGCACCATTATCGGGATTTGTGAAAGTCTGTAATTGTTTTCGTTTTCATCTACAATTTCCCAGCCGCCAACATTTACTGAGTCACCGCTTAAATTTAAGAACTCTATAAACTCTGAATTATCTTCACCGGGCTCAAACATAACTTCGTTGATGACCAGATCATTTCTTTCATAATCAGGAACATTCAATATTGAATTTGGTAAACCGGGAGTGCTTCCTTTGGTACTGAGAGAAGTTGTCCAGTTTGTGCTATCGTTTGTTGAAGCTTCAAGTGAAATTCTTTCTAGCGAAAGACCTCTCCCCCCACCCCAGGAAGAACGATAAAATAAACTGTCAATTATTCCATTTCTGAAATCATAAATGACAACTCCATCAGAAGTATTTCCAAGTGATCCAAAGTTCGAGAAGAAGACTTTTGCTGTAACTCCCGGATGAGCAGAATTGAATGAAGTATCTTTTGCAATTACAATATACTCTTCCGGCTGAATAAGAGCATCAGTATTTACTATAAAACTTTTTGTTGGAGTTGTAAGCACATCACTGATTGACCAGTCCTTAATATTTATTATTTCACCCGAAACATTAACAAGTTCAACCCATTCTGGCTTGTTGGTTTCAGTATTATACATAACTTCATTAATCAGAATAATACTTCCGGGAAATCCAGGCTCAACAGATTTTTCAAAATAATTATTAAGTGTATCCTCATCTGCTGCGTAAACTATTCTTACAGCAGTTAATATTTTTGAATTGATATTCTGAATTGGTGATGATGAAGTAACATTTACAGAATCACCAGCAGCAAGGTTTAATCCGGCTTCGATGCTAAGAAGCAAGTCAACAACATTGTTAGTATCTGTGTCAATATAAAACTCAACATTAAAATTATTTGCAGAAGATGATCCGTTATTCTTTATAAAAGCAGAAATAAAAACATCATCACCTTCGACAGGAAAGCGCGGATTGAAATTTATTCCGGCAACAGAAAGATCAAACTGTTTTGGTGTAAGGCTGTTAATTCTTCCGGGTGTGCTTTGCTCAATATCAAATGAACTTCCCCAGTTTGAAGCAAGATTTGAATTAGCATTCACTGATAATCTTTCAAGTGAGTAGCCGTTAGTTCCTCCCCACTGATTTGAATAAAGAACTGAATCCATTTGTAGTCCACGGTTATCTTTAATAACCACACCATCAATATCATTATTCAAAGATGGAAGCGAAATAACAAAAACTTCAGACGGGATAAAACGATGAAAATCAAAAATTGCAGAACTTCTGCTGAGAATAAGATATGAATTTGGTTGTATAATAACATCCTGATTTATTGTAACAGTTGTTGGAGTCGTAAGCACATCTCTTATTTTCCAGCCGTTAAGATTAACTGCAATATTAGTTCGGTTGAATAATTCTATCCATTCCGGCTCGCCACCTAACGGTGTAAACATAATTTCGTTGATAACAATTGATTGAGCCGCCAATCCGGGTTCTATGATTTTATACAACTTATTGTTTGTTGTATCCTGATCCTGAGTGAAAACTGCATTTACAACAAACCCACGTTGAGTTTGAATGTTTTGAATTAAATAATTGAAATTAAAAACTCCGGAATCATTTGCTGGCAGAAAAAGTGATTGAAGACTTTCTAAAAGCACATCCGGAATGGAATCAAGATTATTGTCTTCATAAAGCTCCAAAGAAAAAACAGCAGAATTGTTACCTAAATTTTTGATCTTTGATGAAATTGATACTGTGTCTTCTTCGATAGGAAATTCCGGATTGAATAATATATCTTCAACAGCAATATCATAATCTTTTTCAGTCAGTGAATTGATAAAACCAGGAGTTGCCTTGAATTGACTTGTTGACGTTCCCCAGTTCGTCGGGTCCAGTGAAAAACGATTAACTGAAACTCGTTCAAGAGACTTGCCATCAATATTGCCTCCCCAATCAGGATAGTAATAAAGTGAGTCGATCTTTGTGCCAATTGAATCTTTGATTGTAACCGCGTCGCCGGTATTATTTAATGCGGGAAGATTTAACTGAATTATTTCTGATTGAACATTATAATAATTCAGGATTGATGAATCCCTTGCTAAAACAATATAACCATTTTCAGGAATGAATTTATCCGAGCTTGTTATCGTTACAGTAGTTGCTGCATCTGAAAATTTCCATTTCATTAAATTGATGGGAGTGGAAGTTCTGTTAAAAAGTTCCACCCACTCAGGCTCTCCTGTTGATGGTGCATACATAATTTCATTGATTACAACATCGTTGTAATTGGTTCCGGAAGGAAAAACAATAAACGTTTTAACCAGCTGATTATTTTCTGGTTTCTCATCAGGTGCAAATAATACTTTGCCGATGATTTGATAATTTCCTGAAGTTAATGAGTCCATAATTACACTTGCTGTTACAGAATCACCGGAAGCGAGATTAATGTATTGTTGAGTAAAAATTATTTCTCCCGGATCTGCTGTAGAATCAAAATTTGCATCATTATAAATTTCAATTGAATACATATTCGCTGTGTTTGTCCCCTGGTTTTTAACTTGAGCAAAAACAGTAACGTCATCTCCTTCAATTGGAGTTACCGGTTGAAAAGATATTGAAGATAGCTGCAAGTCAAACTGAACAGGAGTAACCGAATTTGCAAATCCCGGAGTGCCATTAACAATAAGTGAATTTGCCCAATTACTCTGTGAGCTATCCTTTCTCATTATCTTTTTCTCATCTGAACGTCCCTGAGTATTATTTGCTGAATAAAAGTATGCTTCAAGAGTATCATTTACTGTATTAAGAAGCCAGATTGGTCTGTTCTCTGTATTCGACATTCCGGAGGTTCCAAAAGAATTATCGGATATTTTAACAACAAGCGCCTCAGAAGGAATTAAGCCATCATAAATTCCTGAACCAAATGGATAGTCGCCTTCAAGAATTATAGCAAATGATTTTGGAGGGAGAATTGTTCCTTCGCCGGCATCAGTAATTACATCCGGACTGGAATTATAATATTTGACTTTAAAACTATTGATATCAATACTTTCTGTTTCACTTCTGTTGTATAATTCTATGAACTCATTAGGACCGGATTGAGGATTAAACATTACTTCGCTAAGAATCAATGTAGAATCAGATTGAGGAAAAACTAGAGCAGATAACAGAATAAATATTGGCAGCAGTTTTTGTAGCATATGAAATATTTTTTAGTTCTTTCGTGCCGGAAGTTCTTTACTCATTATTAAATCAAACAACCAATCGGGCATAAATTTTACTAACTTTGAGCCAATCACAATCGGAAGAGGAAACTGAACAATTTTCTTTTCTTTCTTAATTCCATTTAAAATAATCTTTGCTGCTTTATCTACATCAATTATAAAAGGCATATGGAATTCATTTTTATCAGTCATCGGTGTTCTCACAAAACCGGGTTTAACAATAACTACCTTTATATTATAAGGTTTTAATTCTATTCTTAAACTTTCCAGAAGCAGAGTTGCTGCAGCTTTACTTGCATTATAAAATCCACTTTTAGGAAAGCCGCGTGATTCTGCTAAACTCGATACTCCGACAATCATTCCCTCTTTACGATTTATAAAATCAGGCAGCAGTTGCTCAACACAGTTTACAATGCCGAGTGTGTTGACCTTAAAAATCTCATTTGCAGCTGAAGCAGAGTATGTTCTGATATCTTTTCTTGATGAGGTACCTGCATTAAGAATAGCAATATCTATTTTACCGAAATCTTTTTTTATTTCCCCGAAAGTAGTTTTTACTTCATTTATCTCCCCAACATCACATTTATATGCTGAAACCTTTACATTAGCAGAACCGATTTCATTTATCAGTTTATCTAGTATTTCTATCCGTCTTGATATAAGAGCAATGGAGCAATTTTCCTTTGGCAATAATTTTGCAAGAGAATAGCCGATTCCGGAAGAAGCTCCGGTTAATAAAACTGTTTTGTTTTTAAAATCCATCTGTGCAGGGGGCATTTTATCGAAATTCAGGAAGGAATTTAAACAATTGGAAAGAGTATTTAAACTTTGTAAAAAAGAATCAATTGTTTATTTTTTCTCAAAAATTATTCCAAGTTAATGAATAAGCAAATTTTACCGGTTGGAAACATATTAGTAAGGGATGAAATTGCACAAATGCCTTTCAAATGTGATTTGTTGAAATGTAAAGGCGCTTGCTGTACATTCGAAAGTCACTACGGCGCTCCGGTTACCTGGGCTGAGGTTACTCAGATTACTGAAATACTTTCGACTGTAAAAAAGTATTTGCCAACCACACATAAAGAGGAAATAGATGAGAACGGATTCTTTGAAATTAAAAAAGATTCACCTCTTCTCAGAAGTATTAACAATCGTGCCTGTGTTTTTGTTTATTATGAAAATGAAATTGCTAAATGCGCTATGGAAAAAGCTTTTCTTGATGGAAAAACTGATTTCAGAAAACCTATATCCTGTCACCTTTTCCCGATAAGAGTTTCTGACTTCGGTGGAGATGTTCTTAGGTTTGAACATCTTGATGAATGTCAACCAGCTATTGAACTTGGTAAAAAAGAAAACATAACTGCTGCAGAATTCTGCGAAGAACCTCTCAGCAGATTGTATGGCAAAGAATGGTATTCACAATTTAAGGAACTAATCGGAAAGTAAAATGCTTACATTAAGTCAACGTTTATCTCAACAACAGAAACTTTCACCGCAGCAAATTCAGTATCAAAAACTGCTGCAGCTAAATACTCTTGCTCTTGAGCAGAGAATTAAAACCGAGCTCGAGCTTAATCCTATTCTCGAAGAAGAAATGGAATTATCTCAGGAAACTGACGATAAGGAAAAAGACAAAGATGAAGATACAGTAACAGATGAAATAAAAGATCCTGATAATGAAGAGTTTGGTCTGGAAGACTTTATGAACGATGATGATTATGACCATGAAAGAGTTTATAGAGGAAGTGATGAAGAACAATTCCATCCACTGGCTCCGCTCAAAGAAACATTGTCAGAGCATCTGATTGAACAGTTGAACATGCTAAACCTCGATGAAAAACTATTCCGGCTTGGTGAGGAAATTATTGGCAATCTTGATGATGGCGGATATCTTAAAAGAAGTCTTGATGAAATATTAAATGAACTTGAATTATTTGAACATATTAAAATTGATCCTGCTGAAGCTGAAAATCTTCTTAAAAGAATTCAGCTTTTTGATCCGCTGGGTATTGCATCCAGAAATCTTCAGGAGTGTTTGCTTGTTCAGGTTCGCAATATTAAAAATGCAGATCCATATTACAGATATATTGCCGAGAAGATGCTTGTAGAATTTTACGATGATTTTACAAAACGAAGATTTGACATATTGAAGCAGAAGATGAATCTTACTGACGAAACTCTCCGGGATACTGTAAACTTTATTCAGAGTTTGAATCCAAAACCGGGAGAAGGAAATATAGATTCTGCAGAAATGAATCAAATATCGCCTGACTTCATTATAGAAAAAGTTGATAACGATTACGTAATTACTCTCAACGACAAAAGTATGCCTTCTGTAACCATCAGCAAACAGTATCTCGAGATGTTTGAGAACAACAGAAGACGCGGGAAAAAATCTTCAAGGGAAAAGGAGACTTACAAATTTTTGCGTGAAAAATTTGAATCTGCAAAATGGTTTATTGCATGTATCCAGCAGCGAAGAGATACATTGATGAAAATAATGCAGGCGATTTTCACAAGACAATATGAGTTCTTTGAAAGAGGACCAAAAGCTCTCAAACCAATGATCTATAAAGACATTGCTCAAGAGATAAATATGGACATATCAACAATCAGCAGAGTAGTTAATGGTAAATATGTACAAAGCCCTCAGGGAATTCATGAACTAAAATATTTTTTCAGTGAAGGACTTGCAACTGATAACGGCGAGGAGGTTTCAAATAAACACATCAAAGAAAGACTAAAAGAAATAATTGAAAAAGAAGATAAGAGAAAACCCTTCAGCGATGACAAACTTGCGGAGATGCTTAATGAAGAAGGCATTCACATTGCACGAAGAACGGTTGCAAAATACAGAGAACAATTAAGGCTACCTGTTGCAAGACTCAGAAAAGAACTTTAATGGAACTTGTTGCTGATGTAATAATTATCATACTACTCTTTGCTGCTTTTGGTTACACTCACACACTACTTGCTTCAGAAAAGTTAAAGATTCAATTCAAAAAAATCTTTGGCGATTTAGTTGCATTTTACAGACTTATTTATAATCTGCTCTCTTTGTTATCATTTTATCTGATTTATGAACTTTCACCAAAACCTCACTTTATCATATATGATTTGCCCAATCCATATGATTTAATTATTCTGATTCCACAGCTCTTATCGCTGGCAGGGGTATTCTGGGTGTTTAAGTATATTTGCTTTAAAGAATTTTTAGGATTAAATCAGATAAAAAGGTTTGTTGAGAAAAAGTACAATACCGAACTCGATGAAGAATTCACTCTTCGTATTGAGGGACCTTACAGATATTCAAGACATCCTATTTATTTTTTTTCAATCACTTTTTTACTATTCAGACCGGTAATGGATTTGTTCTATCTCACATTCTTCATCTGCATAGTCGTTTATTTTTACATTGGTTCTTATTATGAAGAGAAGAAATTAGTGAGACAGTTTGGTAAGGTTTATGAGAAGTATAAAAAAGAAGTGCCGAGAATTTTTCCGGTTAAGTTATTAAAACCTTATAATCAGAAATCCTTAGTTGAAGTTTGAAAGGAAAATTTATGAGCAAAAAAATAAGATCAACAACAATACTCGGAATAGTACACAACGGAACAGCTGCTCTTGGCGGCGATGGACAGGTATCAATTGGGAACACAATAATGAAGCACAATGCTTTGAAAATAAGAAAACTTTCTGATGGAAAAGTTATTTGCGGATTCGCAGGCGGTGCAGCAGATGCCTTTTCTTTGATGGAAAGATTTGAGGACAAATTACAACAGTATCGCGGCAATGTCAGTCGTGCTGCCGTTGAACTTGCAAAAGAATGGCGCACAGATAAAATACTTCGCCGGCTCGAAGCAATGCTGGCTGTAGTTTCTAAAGACACAGCTCTTATCGTTTCAGGTAATGGCGATGTAATTGAACCGGATGATAAAATAGTAGCAATTGGTTCCGGAGGAATGTATGCTTTGTCTGCAGCAAGAATGTTAAAAAAATACAGCAAACTCTCTGCTAAAGAGATTGCAGAAGAATCTCTGAAGACAGCATCAGAAATTTGTATTTACACTAATGATAAAATTAATGTTGAAGTAATCGATTAAGAGGCTTCGTTCCGACAGTTCGGAACTGCACCTGCTTAGGAACGGCAAGGCATAAAACGAAGTCAATTTGAAAGGGAAAAATTTTTATGAGTGAAAAATCAATGCAGGAATTAACACCAAGCAAAATTGTTGAAGAGCTTGACAAATATATTATCGGTCAAACTGAAGCGAAACGGGCAGTAGCAATTGCGTTACGAAACCGATGGCGCCGACAGAGGATTGAAAATGTTCTTCGCGAAGAAATATTTCCAAATAATATAATACTGATTGGTCCAACCGGAGTAGGAAAAACTGAAATTTCCCGGAGGCTTGCTAAACTTGCTGCGGCTCCGTTTGTTAAAGTTGAAGCATCAAAATTTACTGAAGTCGGTTACGTTGGAAGAGATGTTGAATCAATGGTAAGAGACCTAACTGACTTTGCCGTTAACATGGTTAAAGCAGAAAAAACCAAAGAAGTTCAATCCAAAGCTGAGCATCTTGCAGATGAAAAAATTCTTGATATACTAATTCCACCTGTTAGAAAATCTCATCAGCCAACACAACCTATTCAGGTTCAGACACAAACTGACGCTGAACAGAATAATAAGGATGTTAACTCAGAAGAATACCAGAACAAAAAAACACGAGAGTGGATGAAAATGAAATTAAAGAGCGGTGAAATGGATGACAAACTTATTGAGTTTGATACCCAGGCACCACCGGCAATTGGTATGCAGGTCATGGGTCCTTTTGGTATGGACGATATGGGAATTAATATTCAGGAAATTGTTGGCAACCTGATGCCGAAGAAAAAAAAGAAAAGAAAAACTACAATTGCTGAAGCAAGGCAGATTCTTGCACAGGAAGAAGCACAAAAGCTTATTGATATGGAAGCAGTGCAGCGGGAAGCAATAGAAAGAGTTGAAGAATCTGGAATAATTTTCATTGATGAAATTGATAAAGTTGCAAGCAGCGGTGGTAAAGGTCACGGTCCGGATGTTTCCCGTGAAGGTGTTCAGAGAGATCTTCTTCCGATTGTTGAAGGTACAAACGTGAACACAAAGTACGGTGTCGTGAGAACTGATCACGTTCTCTTCATTGCCTCAGGTGCATTTCATGTTGCCAAACCCTCTGATCTTATTCCTGAATTACAGGGAAGATTTCCAATTCGTGTTGAACTGAAAAGTTTAACTGAAGAAGATTTCGTTAAAATACTTACAACACCACAGAATGCATTATTAAAACAATATTCTGCTTTGCTCGAAACCGAAGGAGTTAAATTAAACTTTACTGAAGATGGAATAAGAGAAATTGCACGCATTGCAACAGAAGTTAACGAAGCAGTTGAGAACATCGGTGCAAGAAGACTTCACACAATACTAACAACCTTGCTTGATGAAATACTTTTTGATGTGCCAGATAAAATTCCGGCTGAAACAATTAACATCACAGCAGATTTTGTTAAATCGAAGCTCGATAAAATTGTGAAAGACAGGGATTTGAGTAAGTTTATTTTGTAGAGTAAAATCAGGGTTTTCACCACGGCGACTTAATAAGTCGCCTTTTTATTTGCAAGCAGCTAAGTTTCAAGAAGGGAGAAGAACAACAAACTTCATTAAATAAAAAAACCACTGCGGACAAAAATTAACAGGACAGTAATTGGAGGACAGCAATTTTGCCCGCAATGGTACTAGGAGGCTATGAAGTTATTTATAAGATTGTAAAACCTTCATATAATTTGCTCTTTCAAATTTTGCCGGGTCATCGACATTCATATAGCTCATACTTCCGCGCATCTGATCAAGTGATTCATATTCTTTTTCTTCCATCCACATTTTCATTTTTGATGTAACATCAGCAATATGTCCTATTCCAAACTTAAATAAGCAGGAGAGCATTTGTGTTACTTTGGCTCCTGCCATAACCATTTTAATAACATCTTCAGCAGTGTAAATACCGCTTGTAGCAGCAAGATCGGCATTTGTTCTTCCGTAAAGTATTGCAATCCACCTGAGCGGAAGTCTCATAGCAAATGGTGTACTGAGAATAACATTTGGTTCAACCTCAAGAGTTTCAAGATTTATATCTGGCTGATAAAATCTGTTAAAAAGTACCAGACCATCTGCACCGGCTTTGTTCAGTTCTTTTGCCATGTGAGCAACCGAACTGAAGAATGGATGCATCTTTACTGAGATTGGTATTTTAATTTCTGATTTAACTCTTTTAACTATATGAACATATTTCTTTTCAAGCTCCTCACTTTTTTGATCAATATCAGTTGCAAGAAAATAAATATTAAGTTCGAGAGCGTCAGCACCTGCCTGCTCTATTTGCTTTGAATAATCAATCCAGCCACCAATTGACTTTCCGTTTAGGCTTGCAATAATCGGGATGTTAACCGCTTCTTTAGCTTTTCTGATATGTTCAAGATATTCTTCCGGACCGAGTTTATATTCAAACGGTTCCGGGAAGTAACTTGTTGCTTCGGCAAAGCTTTCAGCAGAACCAGCGGTATGATGATAAAGTTCCAATGATTCATGTTCCAGCTGTTCTTCAAATAAAGAATAAAGAACAACTGCACCTGCACCGGCATCTTCCATCAATTTAATGTTGGAAATTTCATGAGACAGAGGACCTGCAGACGGTACAATTGGTGATTTTAATTTTAAGCCCAAGTATGTGGTTGATAAATCCATTATTTAACCTTTGATTTATATTTTCAAATTATTTTCTATTGAAACCTTCGAGGTTATGGTACTTTTTCCTCGAGCAACCTCGAAGGTTACTTTCTGAACTTATTTCTCTCCTTCGGGTTTTCCGTTTCCCGGTTCCCAGGAAGCTAATCTTTCATATTCCTTCCATCGTTTATTAACATCCTCCTGAGCTTCTTTAATTAATTGTTCGGCAATTTTAGGATGAGATTTTGTCAACATCTTATATCTGGTTTCCATATACGCATAGTCTTTAACCGGAATCTTTAATCCCTTTGAATCAAGCTTGAAAGGATTCTTTCCTTCTTTTGCAAGATCGGGATGATATCTGTACAACTGCCAGTAACCTGAATCAACGGCAGCTTTCTGATTTTGCATCCCTTTGCCCATATTGATTCCGTGAGCAATACAATGGCTGTATGCAATTATCAAAGAAGGTCCATCATATGCTTCAGCTTCCAGGAAAGCTCTCAGAGTATGCTGATCATTTGAACCCATTGCAACTTTTGCCACGTACACATTTCCATAAGAAATTGCCATAAGTCCAAGATCTTTTTTAGCACCAGGTTTACCTGCGGCAGCAAACTTCGCAACTGCTCCGCGAGGTGTTGCTTTTGAACATTGACCACCAGTGTTAGAGTACACTTCTGTATCAAGGACTAAAATATTCACATTTTTTCCTGAAGCGAGCACATGATCCAAACCGCCGTAACCTATATCGTATGCCCAGCCATCGCCTCCAATTATCCATACTGATTTCTTTACAAGATAATCGGCGACACTCAACAAATGTTTTAAGTCACTCGATTTGCCGTCTTTTGATGTATTAAGTAACTCATTAACTTTTTTCTTCAGAACACTTACTCTTTCTCTTTGCTCATAAATTTCTGCTTCATCTTTTTGTGTGGAATTCATAATCGCAGTCACTAAATCTTCACCAATATCATTCGCATATTTTTGCAGAAGTTCTTTTGCTTGTGTGTTATGTTTATCAATTGCAAGACGGAAACCAAATCCAAACTCTGCATTATCCTCAAATAAAGAATTTGACCAAGCAGGACCTCTTCCCTCTTTGTTTGTAGCCCATGGAGTGGTTGGTAAATTTCCTCCGTAAATTGACGAGCAGCCTGTAGCATTAGCAATTACTGATCTATCCCCAAACAATTGACTGACGAGCTTCACATAAGGTGTTTCACCGCATCCGGAACAAGCACCGGAGAATTCAAACAATGGTTCCAGAAATTGTGAGTCTTTCACTTTTGTAACATTAATTTTTCGTCTGTCAATATCAGGGATTGAAAGGAAGTAATCCCAGTTTACTCTTTCCTGATTGCGCAGCGGAATTTGCTCCGCCATATTTATAGCTTTGAAGCGGGTTTCTTTTTTATTCTTTGCCGGACAAACGTCAACGCAAAGTTCGCAGCCTGTGCAATCCTCTACTGCAACCTGAAGTGTGTAATACATATTCTCGCCGTAATCTTTTGACTTGAATTTCGTAAACTTAAATGTTGGTGGTGCATTTTTAATATATTGCTCATCATAAACTTTCGCTCTGATAGTAGCATGCGGACAAGCTATTACACACTTGTTGCATTGAATACAGACTTCAGGATCCCAAACAGGAACTTCGAGTGCTATGTTACGCTTTTCCCATCTTGTAGTGGAAAGCGGAAAAGTTCCGTCAACAGGAAATTTACTTACGGGAAGATCGTCTCCTTCAAATGCAATTATTTTAGCTGTAACTTCTTTCACAAACTGAGGGGCATTGCTGCTAACGGGAGGTTGGATTTGTATCGTGCTGGTAATAACATCCGGAACTTTTACTTCGAAAAGGTTTTCGAGTGTTTTATCAACAGCGTCGAAGTTCATCTGCACAATCTTATCACCTTTTGCACCGTAAGTTTTCTTAATTGAGTTCTTAATTAATTTAATTGCTTCTTCTTTCGGGAAGATGTTGGAAATAGCAAAGAAGCAGGTTTGCATTATTGTGTTAATCCTTACACCCATTCCGGTTTCGTTAGCAACTTTGTAAGCATCTATTATGTAAAATTTCATTTTTTTCCGGATGAGATCTCTCTGAACTTTTTCCGGAAGTGAATCCCAGACTTTTTCTTTAGGAACTATAGTATTCAACAAAAATGTTGATCCCTCAATTGCTTCCCTGAGCATATCAAGCTTTTCAAGAAAAACCTGCTGATGACAGGCAATAAAGTTTGCCCTGTTTATTAAATAAGTTGATTTGATTTCCTTTGGACCAAAACGCAAATGAGAAATTGTCATTGAGCCGGATTTCTTCGAATCATAAACGAAGTAACCCTGAGCATAATAATCAGTTCCTTCACCTATAATTTTTATTGAATTTTTATTTGCTCCAACTGTTCCGTCTGCACCCAAACCATAAAATTTTCCTCTAAAGGTTTCTTCTGATTCAACTGAGAAATTAGGATCAAAATCCAGACTTGAATTTGTAACATCTTCTTTAATTCCAACCGTAAAATGATTTTTAGATTTACTACTTGCCAGATTATCATAGACTGCTTTAACCATAGCCGGTGTAAATTCTTTTGAAGAAAGACCATATCTTCCTCCAACAATTTTAGGATAACTGAACTTCAGTTCTCCCGCTATATACTTTTCTGAAATTGAGTTCACGATATCAAGATACAAAGGCTCACCGGAAGCGCCCGGCTCTTTAGTCCTGTCTAAAACAGCAATTGATTTTACTGACTGCGGAAGTGTGTTGATAAAATGATCTAATGAGAATGGTCTGTAAAGCCTTACTTTTATTAATCCTACTTTTTCTCCTTTTTGATTCAAATAGTTAACGGTTTCTTCTGCTGCATCAGCACCGGAGCCCATCATTACAATTACTCTCTCTGCATCTTTAGCACCAACATAATCAAACAGACGATATTGTCTTCCGACAAGCTTTGCAAACTTATCCATCTGTTGCTGAACGATTCCCGGGCAAGCAAGATAGTACGGGTTTACAGTTTCCCTCGTTTGAAAGAAAACATCCGGATTCTGTGCGGTACCACGAAGAACCGGATTATCAGGGGTGAGAGCTCTTTTTCTATGTGCAATAACCAGATCATCATCAATCATTGCACGCATATCTTCAAAACTAAGTTCTTCAATTTTCATAATTTCGTGAGAGGTTCGAAATCCATCAAAGAAATGAAGGAAAGGAACCCGTGCGTTTAATGTTGCAGCCTGAGCAATCAAAGCAAAATCCATAACCTCCTGCGGATTGTTAGAAGCTATAAGTGCAAAACCAGTTTGCCTTGTTGCCATTACATCACTGTGATCTCCGAATATCGAAAGTGCATGTGCTGCTACAGTTCTTGCTGAAACATGAAATACTGTTGAAGTAAGTTCACCTGCGATTTTAAACATATTTGGTATCATCAGCAGAAGACCTTGCGAAGCAGTAAATGTTGTTGTTAAGGCACCAGTTTGTAATGCGCCGTGAACACTTCCGGATGCTCCACCTTCACTCTGCAATTCGCTGACTGAAGGAACTATTCCCCAAATATTTTTTTTACCTACTGCTGACCAATCATCACAGTGTTCCCCCATATTTGAAGAAGGTGTGATTGGATAAATTGCAATTACTTCATTTGTATGAAAAGCTGTATAAGCCGCAGCTTCGTTTCCATCAATAGTTACTTTATTCCGATTCATTTCTATTCCATTATAATTAATAATAAGCGATGAAATTTGACAACCACATCACCCAATAATTATACCATCCAAATGCTTCTAATTAACGATTTATTCCATCATTTTTTTTCAAATTTGGTAATGAAACCATTTTTATAAAATCGATTTCCCACTTTTAAGAATGACTTAGTTGATTATTACACCAAAGGATTTTTATAACAGAATGAATGAAAACATTTTTCTATCTGACTTATATTTTTCATTTATAAACATTTGGTATATTAGCTGTGTAAATTCATCCGGCTGTTGTTCTTCATCTATAAATTTATTTCATCCACTTAATAGGAGCGTGCATGGATTATCAAAACTACCAACCAATGAGCATCGGAGAATGGCTCATCACTTTCATAATTACTTACATACCGATTGTAGGAATTGTGATGTTATTTGTCTGGGCATTTGGAGATGGAACTCACCCAAGTAAAAAAACCTGGGCTCAGGCAACATTAATTCTTTTTGCTATTGCAATTGTGCTCGGTATAATTTTCGCTACAGTTATTATATCCATGATAGGAAGTATGTTTGGTGCAATGGGAACTTATTCATAAGAATTGTGAAATATTTTATAAACGTGAGGGCTTTAATGCCCTCTTTTTTTGTTTAAAGTTTTTGTGGTTACTATTTCCTAAGTTGAGTAGTAAGTTTTTATTTATTTTGTACGCGCTGTAAAACTTTCTAGAATAATTCATCATCGGAGCGATAAAAATTAATTCCACCGATAAATCCGTTTCCACAAAACGCTTTGACTTCATAGATCAGTTCAGGGGCTTTGTTGGCATTTTAATGTTGCTCGGTCATAGTTCCTACTACTTTAACTCAATCTGGTTATATCTCGATCCTGCCGATCCATTAATCCCAAACTGGGAACAATTTATTCTCAGATACATTGGCTACATCTGCGCACCTGGTTTTCTGATGATGAACGGTGCAATGGTTTGGTGGACATATCAAAGCAGAGTTCAAAAAGGATCAACAGATTGGAATGCAAAATGGCATTTAATTCAACGGGGACTTTTTCTTGTATTTGTTCAAATTACATGGGTTAATTCTTCGTGGGGTGGTTTCAGTGAATTCAAACCTGAACATCTTGGAATAATTTCCACAATCGGCACATCAATGCTTCTTCTGACTTTAATAATCAAGCTGAAGTGGCAGTTGAGACTTTTTATTGCATTAGCGATTTTAATAATCTATCCATTCTTACTAAAGATTGCTTACAATCCTGAAGTTTACTGGCACCAAGTTCTGATGCAATCATTTATTGATGCAGGTGATTTCAATAAATATCCAATCCTTCCATGGTTTGCGTTAGCAATTTTAGGTTCAGTTATGGCAACCGGTTGGTTAAAAGGTTGGAAAACAGATAAGCAAAAAATAATTTATAGTCTGACAATCGGAGCTGGTTCAGTTTTGATTGCAACGCTTATCCGAATGGGACGCGGTTTCGGTAATATATTTCCTTTTTCAGATTTTGGTTCATATTCATTTTTCCTTGATCAAAAATATCCGCCAAGTCTTTACCACAATCTGTGGTTCTTTGGATGGGTTGTTATCGGTGTTGGTATTATTATCACAATCAACAAATCATTCCCGAAACTACTTATGTTTCTGTCGATCGTGGGCAGAGTTCCTCTCTTTTTCTACTGTGTTCATATTGCAATACTTGGTTTAGTATCGAAAAGAATCGGATTCTTCTACCGTGAAGGTGAAGTAGTGGAAACGCTGATCGGATTTGCATTAATGCTAATTGTGATGCTGCCTCTGGCAAAGTGGTTTGGCGGTGTTAAGCAAAGAAGTAAAAATTATATAATCAGAATGATCTGATGATAAAAAAAATATTCATAAAATATTTTGACCTGATAATATTTGTTGTTGCCGCAATTACACTGATGTTTTTTATTTCAGGATGTGCAAGCCGGGAAGATTCACCTGTAAAACTCGATGATTCAATTCTCGTTTATCCATCAAAATATAAAAATGGAATTCTTGCAAAGATTACACTCGGCAATAAAATCAGTAAAAAAACCGGTAAGCCATTAAAAGGTGGTACAGTTTTCAGATTAGAAGATAAAGCAAAACTGTTTGCAGTAGCTGATTTGGAAAATAAGGCGTATAACAATCAGCAGAATCTGATGTTCCATATCGACTGGTTAGATTCTTCCGGTAATTCATTTTACAAAAAGCGAATTGACATTTCGCCGAAGGATTCAGTAAACTCAATAACCAGCTCAATTTCAATAGAGCCTCAAAAAAGAAAAGCAGGAAATTATATTGTTCGCGTTTACCTTTTCAGGGAATTAATCGCAGAGAAGAAATTCAGACTTGTTGAATCAATAACTGACACAGTCTCTATTGAAAAGAAGAATAAACCTGAAAAGAAAAAGAAATCAGAAGTAAAAGTTGAAAATCAAAAAACTGCAAAGCCAATAATCAAAACAGATAGCATTACCGCAAACATCATCCTGTGCAAAAAGATCAGTAAAAAAACAGGTAAACCGATAGGAGCGGGAACTGTATTCACAATTTATGATAAAGCAAAAGTAAAAGCAGTTGTAAATTTTCAGAAGCAGGAAATTAAGAATAATGAACAGTTGAAATTTTATTTTAACTGGATTGGACCAGATGGTAAATCGTTTTACAAAAAGCGTTTGGTTTATACAACCAGCAATCCTTCATTTACTTTGACTAACTCAATTTCAATTGCGCCCGGAAAGAGGCAGCCGGGAAGTTATATTCTGCGTATCAGTTTTCGTAAGAAAATTATTGCCGACCAAAAATTTGAACTTGTGGCTCAAACGAAATGACACAAAACTTTTTTGTTAAGGAATTGATATAATTACTAAACCTTCCGATTCATCAGCAACGTAAACATATTTGTCATCTATAGCCAGACCTTTTGCAAGTTTTGTCTGAACAGTACCTATCCGGACCGGTGCAGTAATATTTGATACGTCGAATATTTGTAAACCTCTCAAATCTGTTGTTACGTAAGCTTTATTATCTTTATAAACAACCTCTTTTGCGTAACCTCCAGTAGAATAGCTGCCGATAATTTTTACATTAGCTGAATCTGTATAATCAACTACATACAGACCTGATGTACCACAGGCAAGAAAAGCATAAGGTAAATCCGGATGAGCAATAACATCTTCAGCATAGCCGGGAGTATCGACCCAGCCAGCCATTGGATATATTCCCCAACCACTTTGCAATTCGGAAATATTAAAAAGAGAAAATCCCATTTCACCGCAGGCAACAAGCAAATAATTTCTGTCAGGACTAACGAAAACTGCCTGAGCAAAACCCGGGGCAGGAGTTTCCCCTCTTATATCAGGTTGTGTTGGGTAACTTATTTCCGAAACTTTAAAACCATATTCACCAACTGCAGTAAATAAAAAATTTTCCCAGATATCAAAACCTTTTGCAGGTTTAAGCGCAAGGTTGGTTGCTGTAATAAAAGGATTAAACGGGTCAATTGCATCAACGACCGAAACACCAAAAGCTCCTGCTGAGATGTAAACCACCGAGTCTTTAACTGCAACTTTATTGCTATATCCTTTTAAATTCTGAATAACACTTGAAAGTTCTTTAGGTGATTTACGATTAGAAATATTGATTATCATCAACCCGCCTTCTCCCTGGGTTACGTAAGCAATAGTATCTTGTACTACCACATCCTGTGCATAACCCGAAGTTGAAAATTTACTGACAATTTTATAACCGCCATCACCACCGATAATTGATTCCGGGTCATTTGGTGTTCCGCAGCCTGCCAGTAAAATTAGTTCTAAAAACAGAATTAAAAATAAAATCTTTTGCATGTTATTTCTCTTATAAATGTTTGATATACTTTTTAAAAATTTATTATATAGTTGAAATTAATACCCAGCCGGTATTGTGTATAATCTTTTTCATTAGAAACATATTCCCTGTTAGCTTCCGCTGAAGTGCTCGATTCTCTTCCGAACCAATGATAAAATGCAGTCGCTGAAAAATTTTCCGACAGCTCAATATTGTAATTGACATAAATACGATAATTGTAATCGTAACGTCCGGCGTGCAGAGGGTCCAACTCAAGATAATGTTCTGTTGTGTAGAAAGCTCTTAAATACTGAAAATCAACACTAACGTCATTATTTCGGGAAAAAACTTTGGGAAGCAAATAATCAATGCCGGCAAAGTATGAATGCTCGTAATTGGTAGCATCAGAATCATCAGAGTTTTCTTTGGTTTCATTTGGTTCATCGTATCCTTTAGCGTCAGAAGTTGTATAAAAATAACCGAAGTTGACATCAAGATTTTTGAACAGCGATTGATAAATTCTGAAACCAAACATATAATCATTACTATCATATTCGGTATTTGACTCATCTAGATAATATCTATCGTAAGCAAAGTAAAGCCGGGCTCTTGTTGTCTTCCATGGAAGTATTTGCTGAAGCCAGAGACTAAAATCATCTTTTGAAAAAATATACGGTCGGAATGTTTCAGGAGTATAACCATAATATTTTACCCAATCATCATCCCGGAAATGACGAACATAAAACTCCGGAATATAAGAATAGGAAAACTGAGCGGTAGTTGATGAAGCTATTTGCTGCCGGAAAAATATGTTAAATGTTGCCCAGGTTTTGATTGAGTTATTTGTATATGCGTCAGAATTATAGCCCGTACCAATTATAGTTTTCATCTTTCCGAAAAATTCATCTGTAAAGGTTAAACCAGCAGAATAACCAATGGTGAGATCATCGATACTGCTTATGTGAAATCTTCCGGGGTCTTCCCCGTTTTTAAAGCGGTCAATATATTTTTCTGAATATTTTAAGATATTACTATCATAATAAGGTTTAACCGAAAGGCTTAATGCCCACTTGTTTGCTTTTTTCTTCTTTGGTTTATCATCAGCAAAAACTCCATCGTTAATTGTTGATGACAGAATAATCAGACAACACAAAAGGAACAGTTTACAGGGCAGAAATTTTACTTTCATTAATATTTTCATCAATTAAAATCTTTCCAGCTTAATATCTTTTTTAGGAAAAAGAATTTTTGCAAGTGTTGTATATTTATCAAGCGAAACTATTTCATAAGTATGAGTACCCGAAGGAACAGCAATAACAATTTCATTAGCTCTACCGGGTGTTTTTTTATCATCCTTTTTATAACTCGTTACATCAGAACGATCAGAACAAAGCATATAAGTATTCTTTAACTTTTTATCTTCTCTGACTTCAATTCTATAATTTACCTTGCCTTTCATTTTGTAATCAAACTCGATACGATTTAATACTCTTAATGTTGTAGGTCCGGCAACCTGAATTTTCAGGGGTTTATCAGAAGAATAACGATAATAAGTAACTACATCTTCATTTGTTACCAGACTTACAGGATCATTCGGATAAACAGGCGTTAAAGAAATCCAGTCAATTTTCTTTTCTTTAATTTTAGTAAACAATACTCTCACACAAACTTTTGCTTTATCAGAACCGTTCCATATTTCAATAGCGTTTTCGCCACGGGGCAGTTCTATATTAATATTTTCTCCAATTGAAGGATAACCAAGCGAAGCATTTTCAAAGTAAGCTTTACTATCAGGTTTAACATTATTAAAATCAACTTCTATTTTTTTACCACCATTGATTCTATAGTATAAAATATAACCGGATTTATTTTCGTTTTGAGAGTTTAGATGTCTGCGCGTAATAATTTTAAGCTTGCCGGGACCACGAACGGAAAATACAGAGGGGTCATTAAATAATATCGGATAGTAATTTAAACTTTTTCCTGAGACGTTAATCGAAACTGGTGCATTTGCATTTTTCGGTACTAAGACTTTTGTTTTAGGTGCCGGAAAGCATAAAACTGAAAAGATTAGTATAAAGAGTATCAAAGAAATTAATTTATTTATTTTATGATTATTCATAATTCAATTTCTGTATAAAATTATTTACTACAATTCCGGTTCCGTATCATTTCTTTGAACGACTACCTGCTCATTACCAAGCCGGTGTCTTTTTCTTTCCATGAAAAAGACAAACGAAATTGCGATAGTTAAAAAAATTGTTACTCCTGAAGTAAGCAATACACTGTATCTCTTTTGAATAAAGATTTCACCTTCACCAGGACGTGGTAGTGGTGCCGGATTGATTTGTAATCCATACTGTTGCGCAAGCTGATTGACATTAAGAAGATGAATAATCGGAATATTTTTATCAGCCATTTCAATCAGCATACCTCTGACAGGGTAGTTTTTCATAGGAAGAGATTTTGATAAGCCGCTCGGAATGAAATTTACATTTTCAACCGAACCGATGCTTGATATTCCTCCGCCAACATTAATGAAAGCTTTAATCTTTTCTTTATTTCTGTGCTTATCATATATTTTCATTCTCTTTTGAATGCTGCTCTCAAGATGCTCTTCATTGATGAATTCAACTTTGTTTCTGTTGATGGCATCAACAATTAATTGTCTTCCTTCCGGACTAAGTCCTCTGCCTCTGTCAAGTCCGCCGCCAATTGAAGCTGCAACCGATTTATTCTTAAAAATCCCGGCATTGAACAAAATTTTTTCCATATCAAGCCAGGTATAATAAGGATCGTTTGCACCCCAGTTCGAAGCACCTACTGAAGTAATGATTATCGGTTTTAACTTCAAAGTCTGCACAGCAGAATGAACAGCAATATTCAACCCCGGAAATGAACCTGTGAACGCAATTGCAACCACATCATTTTTTTCTAGATCTGCTTCTTTAAGCATATCAACTACAACTGCAGCAAAATTTGGATTAGTTGCTGTCAGCTTTGCTTCAATATATCCGCGATCAGTAGTAATTGGAGTAATATCCTGACCAATCAAAGCGGTTTCATTCGGGTCATTTATAACATCAACAAAAACACCTTTACGCATACGAAATTCTTTGAGGTATTCTGTGGCTTCTTTTGCAAGCCTGGCTGCTTCTAATTTTTGGTCGTAATATTTTAACTTAACATCTTCCTTACCATATTCAACAGCAAGAAAAGCCATTAAAGCTAAAAGTGATAATACACTTAATACTGTTTTTGAACCTGCGCTAAGATTATACATTTGAATATCAGTAATAAAAATTATGTTGGCAGCAATTCGCCGTTAAAAATAATAATCACAATCAACCTAACAAGAACGGAGGTAATAAATAACACACATAAAGTTCTGTAAATACCCTGTTTGCCAAACCAATGAGCAATCAAACCGGGGACAACCCAGCCGACAGCCTGCAATTGTACGGTGCTTGAGGTTAAATCAATAAATAAAAATTGCCTTGAAAAATTCGCAAGCAAACAACCCACGAGAAGACACAATACCATTTGCCTTCTTCCATAAAGAAAAGTATAGTGCCCTAAAATTTTGATGATAAGATAAGTTGATAAGCTGACGAGAATAATTCCAATCAGTCTATCAGGTTGTGAAAGCTGTAAAGCAATGTAGCCGGGAACAACAATTCCACCGGCAGCAAGTCCAAATACTTCATAAGACAATAAACTAAAAATAAGACCGAGTGTTATTGCAAGTTCAACCATATACTACCCTACGGTTTTCAAAGAAGTCAGCAACTTTGCCGCCCATACCACCCATATTTCCAATTGCAACAACGGTAGATTGATCGGTTGTATATGCAAGTATTGCTTCGAAAACTTCTTCCGGTTCAGTCCAGCCTATGTTCACAATTTTATTTCTTTTAATTCCATTACCAACTGCTAATTCTTCTACCACTTCAGCCGATTGCCCGATTAATATCAAATAGTCATACTGATCATTTAATTCCGAACCTATCATTCCGATTAGCTGTTTTGCTCTATCCAGACGATCCTGTCTTGTATTCAGTAAAATAATTTTAACTCCCCGAAGCCCGATTTCATTTTTGATTTTTTCCCAGATCATTAAAGTTGATTGAGGATCATTTGCGGCAAAGGCATTAAAAAAATTTATCTGCTTCTGAAAAACATTTACTCTTGATAGTCTTAACGCACCGGCATCAGGAATTGCCTTGTACATTCCCTTAAGCGCGACTTTTCTATCTATACCGAGATGTTCACTTATTGCAAGTGCGAGAGCTACATTTTCTTTATGCTCGATGTAACCAAATCCTTTCATCTCTTCTGCAGTAACTGAATTTTCATCAGCTAAATGAATAGTTGTATTCCGCTTTTCTGAAATTTCTTTCAGCTTATTAAACATTACTTTTTCTGCTGTGAACAGATGTTGATTTTTGGGAATAGTATTTCCGAGCGCTTCAGTAATTTCGGGAAGTGTATAGCCCATTATATCTATGTGATCTAATCTGACGTTGGTAATTACACCGATAGTTGAATGGAGCATTTTCATCTCAGTTATCCACTGATACTGTGGTTGAAGCGCCATACATTCCATAACAATCGCCTGTGCTTTTCTGTTTGAAGCAAATCTGACTATTGATAATTGCTCAATTATGTTCGCTCCGGCTTTTCGGTAGATAGCAACCTCGCAACCGTTTTCTAAAATTAACCGAGGATAAGTTCCTGTAACTTTTGTAATGGTTGGAATTCCGTTTTCACGTAAAGCAGCACCTATCAGTCTTGTTACACTTGACTTTCCCCTTGTTCCGTTAACATGAATTCTGATCGGGATAGAATATATTTTTTTCTGATGCAGAAAAAATTCTATCAGTCCATAAACAGAGACTGCAATAAACAATATCAATAAAACTGTAAAAACGAACATATCAACTTATAACTTTTGAACTTTCAGAATGCTTTAATTTTATTAAAGAAACTTTACTGACAGTTTACTGCTATCGCTTACTTTAATAGAATCATTTTTCTTGTTTGAACAAAACTATTCGCCTGAATCCTGTAAAAATAAACACCTGAACCAACCTTAAACCCGGAACTGTTTTCACCATTCCAGACAGTATGATATCTGCCTGCAGACAGGTCTCCTTCATATAAAGTTCTTACCAATATTCCGTTAATATCATAGATGCAAAGTTTAACAAACGCTTGTTCCGGAATTGAATAACTGATATGAGTTTCAGGATTAAATGGGTTTGGATAGTTTTGCTCTAAAATATAATTATCCGGAATTCCGCTGACTTCATCATCTTCATTAACCGATACAATCGTAGGTGAATTCGTTGTGAATTTTATCGCATAATTATTTCTAAGTTCTGTGGCTGTAGTTGAATAAATATCATCGAAGACATATTGAAGAGCAATGGTCTCAGTATTGTCTTCGATTCCAACTGTATTGCCGCCAGCTTCTTCTACAATTTTGTATTGGAAAATAATTTCACCGTCACCTGTTTGAGTAGGATAATATACAGGATCAAGCAATAAAACCTGAAAAGTTTCTGTGCTGAGGGTATCAGTTGCGTGTTTAACTTTATCCCATTCGATTACAAATCTGTGATTTGCTGCATCATTGAAATAATAGATTTTACCTGTCTCATTCGGATAAGTTGAGAATAAGTCATCCCAGAACGGACAGACCATATTTTTAATATCATCCAGTTTTGGTAATGGAAAGTTTTGAGAAGCAATCTGTGTCCCGTTGCCCAAAGCAATCCAGCCATCTGTACTAATTCTTACTTGCGAAAAATTATTTCCATAATATTTAAAATTAAACGGAAGTGAAATTGTTTGAGTGAAGTTACTATTTCCAGCCGGTCTCGGGAATAAAGTCCCCGTAGAATTTATTTCCACCCAATCATATTGCGGAGACTGCTCAAACAGAACATCATCACTTGAATATGCATAATAACCATAAGCATCAGGACCTGTTGGATCAAAACCTGAAGGCATTGCAACAGAAATTGTGAATGAGTTAATATTAGAATAAGGATATAAACCGTTTTGAGTTGAAAGCAAAACAGAATATAAAGCATCGTACTGAACAGGACAGGTTTCACTTACTTTAACAATAAAATAATCCTGATTATTTATTGCGCTACTGTCTTTTAAAATTGTATTGAAAGTACCAACAGAATCAAGTATAGTGATATACTCATCTGTGCTGCGTAAAATCCCATTCACTTCCGGGGCAACATCATCACCGGCATTTTTAATTTTCAAAAAAACTTTAACGGTTTCGCCGGGATCCATACGATAATTTCTTAAAATATTTCCTTCGTCATCAATAATATTTTCGATATAAACTAACTGACAACCGTGAACGGTTAATATGTAATAATACACCCAGTTGGAAGTTTCACTTGTTACTGTCAGTTTAAATGGGATTGTAAATCCAACTGCACACTCAGGCTTTACAAAAAACTGAAACGGAGCGCCTGTTACTGATTGATCCGGTCCAATGTTTCCGAAACTAACAGGATTAGTTGTAATAACCTGAACGATATTTATACTATCAGGCACTGATAAAACTGCCGAAACATTGTTTGCTGTTTGAGTGCCATAATTTTTCAAAGTGAAAGTTATCGTACCATTTTCATTTGGGTTTATAAGTCCATCAAGATTGCCATCGGTGTCAGTAACAACAGGATTACCGAATAAAGCAACATTCTCAATTCCCTGAACAACCTGCATCGTACCTTCATATGGTATAACAGTACCACCACGCACTGTAATGCTGAGTTCTCCAAGTAATGAAGGACTGATGTTAATCATAGCAATACCATTTAAATTTGTCTTGCTCAATTCATAAACATCATTTCCCGAAATACATATCTGTGCATTTGGGACAGGTAATCCCGTGGTGGAATAGTTCACTGTTATCTGAATTTGGTTAAATCCATTTATAACAGTGTCCGGATGGGAAACATTCACTGCCAGTGGAGTAGCTTTCCAAACATGTAAACTTGGATCACCAAGTACGTGATAAATTCTGAAATGATATTCTACCCACATTGTATTACCAAAGACTGAATACATAAACATCTTTCCATTTAAAAGTGCTTCACCCGGGCTATCCATTGGTGGTTCAGAAGGTATCATTTGCTGAAACATTCCGGTGTAGATACCCATATCAATTTTATTATTATAAGTTGTATGAGTGTTTGAAGTTGGACCTACAAAAGCACAGGCACCTCTTGGCTCGGTCAATGTTCCTAGTTGAACCCATTCTTCTCCAAAACAGTTTCCACCACTTGCATTAAACATTGCAACTCCGCAGCCAATACTTGTTACAAAAGTAAGTTTTTGACCATTGTTTAATGAACTAACATTGGAAGTTTGAAATTGAAAACATGAAGCCCACCATCCTGAACTCCATCCTTCTCCTCTGTAGTTCAAATAACTTCTGCCGTTATTTATCATATTAACTATCGTTGCAACATTACCGGGACAGGGATATCCGTTATACATTGAATCTACAGAAATAAAATTTCCATTTAACAGCATTTGCTGTGCAGTAAATCTTTTGGTTTCTCTTTGTGATGCATAAGCATCGTTAGCACAGACCAATCCTTTTTTAAACCAATCTACATCCTGAACGTATGGAGTCTTTTCATAACCTAAAAATTTATTTATCATAACCTGTAATCTGTAATCCGTTTGATTGGTAAATCTGCCAATCATCATTTCCGGAATGAAATCATTGCCTTCTAATTCTACGAAGTAATCATCATAAGCAAAAGTATAATCATAGCTTATTAATTTTATCGGAGCTATACCTGCATCACCAATCAGAAGTACGTGGGTAGGAGCAACTTGCCAGTTATTGTAAGAATCAAGAATATGATCTTTAACGGCAGTAGGATTATTACCGGTTGCACCGATTTCACTGAATTTCGTTATATGAATATAAGTCCCCGTTTTTTGTCTCCAGGCAGCATAAGCCTGAAAGCTATTTACAAACTCATCGGGCATAATACACAACATAAAATCGTAACCACTCTCCATCCCATTATATTTTCTCTGCAACACCTCTTCATAATTAAAAATGAAATTTCTGTAGAGTTTAGCAAACGAAGGTGCAATTGGTCTATCAAGAGTTGTTTTAGGATTGATTCCTGAGCCTGGTGTGTAATTGATTTTAATTGTAATTGACGTAACTGCCTGAATTTCTTTTCTTGCCGGTGAATATCTGATTGGAAAAATTGAAACACGTGCAATACGGAAATCTCTGAAGACCGCAGGATTTTCAACCGTTGCAAAATTTCCAGGATAAAGTTCTTCCGATTGATATGCTTCGTTATATTCCACATACGGTGTTTCCGGTTCTCCTTCAATCCAGCTTTCTCTTGCAGGAGGAATATTTATTCCTTTAATAGTCTGAACCGCACTGGTTTCCAGAACTTCAACACTAATGTTTCCCTGATCCGGTATTGCGAGTATTTTAGCAATATGAGGAATTTCAGGAAAGCCTACTTGTGTGGTAGCAGCTTCTGAATTAAAACTTATTGACTGATACTTTTTTCCTTCAAAAGAAAATTCATTTATCTGAAAGCCTGATATCTCGACTTTAATTATGGTAATGAAATCATTATCGCTTATTAGTTGAACTTTTGGCTGGGAATTCGGAATGTTGTTTTTATCAAGAGAAATCCATTGTGATAAGGAAACGGACTGCATCAGGATAATTAAAAGACAACTAAGTGATTTTATATTTTTCATCACTTTTATCTCCTATTAAATTTATTATCAATGAAAATATCTATTTTTCAGATGGAATCATTCTAAGAAAGATTCGCAAAGCAACTTTTAAAATTACTTTTTAATTTTATGGATACCAATAGCAACAATTTGAGGAATCTTAAAAAAATTCGATTGATTAAGAGCAATTTATATTCCTGAAATTTATAAGGAAATTAAATAAAAAAAATTAGTGAACAGCAATATGTATTCGGAACAGGCAGTTATTGAGAATTTATTAGTTCGTCAACCATGACGGATTATCATAATGTCGCCATCTTTAACGATATATTCCTTTCCTTCGAGTCTCCAGGTCCCTTGCTCTTTTGCTTTTGCAAATGAGCCGGCAGAAATAAAATCATCGTATCCAACAACTTCAGCACGGATGAACTTGTTATAAAAATCTGTGTGGATTTCTCCTGCGGCTTCCTGTGCAGTTGAGCCTTTTCTGATTGTCCAGGCTCTGCACTCAGTATCTCCGCAGGTGAAAAAAGACTGGAGACCAAGTAAATCATATGCTTCCCTGATAATGCTGTTCAATGCTGATTCCTTAATTCCGTATTCTTTCATAAATATTTCTGCTTCTTTATCAGAAAGCTCGGACATTTCCTGCTCTATTTTTCCGAAGAAGAAAAGTGCTTTTGTATTCTTACTAAGTTTTTTCTTTGCAAGTTCGTCAAGAAACATTTCTGCTTTATCAATTTGTGATTCATCAAGATTGAGGGCAATCAGCATCGGTTTTACTGAAAGCATCTGGAATGAACTTAATATTTTTAATTCATCATTTGTAAGATGAGCATCTCTCAGCGGTTTTTCTTCCTGAAGAAGCTGAT
>JACAFA010000130.1 GCA_013388525.1 Ignavibacteriaceae bacterium
AAATACTATTTCTCTTGTTACTCGTTTATCTAAATCTGTAGTCAGCCAGTATATTGACTTATTACCGGTTGACTTGTAACTTTGTTTTACCCTTCCTTGGGTATCATTTGATACTATTTGAGTAAAACCATCTTTTTAACATCTGTGAAATTGTTTGCCTTCAGAATGTAGAAGTAAATTCCAGAAGCCAAATTGCTTGCATCAAATGTTACTTTATAATTTCCGGCACTTTGTGTTTCATTTACAAGAGTTTTTACCTCCTGACCAAGCAGGTTATAAATCTTTAATGAAATTAATCCCTCCTGCGGTAGTGAATAAGCTATAGTTGTTGAAGGATTGAAAGGATTCGGATAATTCTGTGATACCGAATAAGTAGTTGGAACCTTCTTGTCTTCTCCAACTCCGGTGTAATTTACAAAGTCACTATTATTCCTTGGGACGAGCTTATAATTACTGAACGAGAAATACATCACACCTTTTAATTCATTCAATGTTGAATTCAACGTTACGAGAATCGGACGAGTTGGTAAAGTTCCGTTGTGATAAGAATGTAAACCATCTTCAAGTTCAACTCTTGTATCACCGGTTCCATCACTGACCAGTATTTCTCCAAAATTACTCGGTGGCCCATCTGCATTATCATCGGTCACTGTTACATTCTGATATTTAACTAAAACACTTTCCCACTGCTCCTTAGCCGGCAGCTCACCTCCTCCGATACCCATTTGCTGAGTAGTCAACAACTGAAAATCAGGTAAAGGATTTTCGGAAGAGATAATATTAAACTGAGTTACGCTATCAATCCTTGTAACATTGAAGACATCGACGATTTTTCCACTCATTGTAACTTTATCGCCTTTTCTTAACTGAAGTAAACTAGTTCCCAGATTTCCAAGAGTTCCTATTTGAATTCCGCTCCAGGGGCCAGTTCCATTTTGCATGTACAATCGAAGTGCAGCACCTGATCTGCCGGGATGGTCGATTGTATCAGCCGTAATAACTCCTGATACCGAATTAACTCTATAATTGTTATATCCGCTGAAGCCGCTGCCGAACGGGCTGTACTGAACATCCTGAATTGTAACTGTTCTGTTTAAAACGAGATAAAAATAATTGTTCTTTGTTGTATCACTCGGGTTGGTGATAGTTAAATTCTGATTGTCTTTTGCCCAGACATAAAAATCAACCAAAGCTGAATCTAAAGGCACACCCGGGATAATTGCTTTCCAAAGACTATCGGAGGTTGAGTAGGTCATTGGTACATTCAATCTTGCACCACCCGAAACCCGATAATAAACTTTTGCTTCCTGTACAGTTCCATCGATATCAGTGACTCTTGCAGAAACCTGAACCTGTTGATTTGGTGCAACTTCAGAAATATCTCTTCTGATAGAGCTGATAATTGGCGGACTGGTAATTACCGGACCTATGTCACCAGGATACATTGGAAGTATATAATAACCTGTATTCCTGGTTTGAATTACTCCTCTTATGTAACTTAACAGAGAACCATCCTGAGGCGGCTCATAGGTTGTTAGTCCAACAAGCCTATGAGCTCTTTTGGTAAAATATCCTGACTGGTCATTCATGAACATTGAGTTGCCTAAACCATCATTGATCTTAAATGTTCCATTCGAGTTATTACGATCACTTGTCACCACATTTCTGATTATTACATAAGCACCCTCATATTTTTCAGCAATGAATTTCAACTGACCGTTTTCCATAAAATCGGTAATTTCTAATTCAATGGGATCAGGTCTTTTGGGAACGCTTCCAACAATTTGAACCGAGATAAGCTGTAACGTATCGAGTAGTTCCTCCAGCTGTGTGGTTGTAAAATATTCCCAAACCCTTCCAGTGAATTCAACTATTTGTGCTGTATCAATTAAATCAAAATTAGTAAACTGATACACAGCATTAGTATCCATTTGCAAAACATTAATACTGCCCCAAATAGCTGAATCCTGGTTTTGAACATAAACTGACCAGCGAGATCCTGCCCACATTATAGGTCGCCTGTCGGAGACTGGGTCTACAACCGGTCTCACCATTACTATACCTCTGATTCTTACAGTATCACCATTCAAGGGTGATGGGGCATCACCATTTTGAATAATTGAATCGGGTAAAAACTGAATATCCTGAATGGTTACTAATGGATATTGCTGTGCAAATGAGTATGATGATATGCACAAAACAAAAATGAAAATAAATTTTCTGAACATAGCTGCTCCTATTATTTAACAATTAAAAACTTTCCGGTTTTAATATCACCGTTTTTTGAATTCTTCACTGAGAACAGATACAATCCTGTTGCGATAGCCTGATCGTTATCAGTAATTAAATCCCACGCGTGTTCACCACCGGACATAATTTGCTTACCATCGCTGGCGTAATTTTCGAACCAGCGTAAATCTGAACCATTGCTATTACGATCATGCTTAATTCGTTTTACAATATCCCCGGCCAGAGTATAAATTGTAATCTCACATTCCTCCGGCAGGTTGAAGAAATAAATTTTTCTTAGCCTTTCTGAACTTCCATCCCAATAAGCATTAGAATAATAGGGATTTGGATAAACTCCTATTTGAACTCCCGGGTCATCAGTTGCAGGTGTTCCTGGAAGAATACGTTGATAATTTGCCAGCGAACTTGATTCGAGACTTTCAAGATTATTTTCGGTATCGCCTTCATCAAATGCAGTAACTGAAAAAACATACTGCCAGCCGTTGAGTAATCCCGGTATTTCAAATTTGTACCAATATTGTGTTGTGTCATCGGGAAATGTTGCTGGCTGATTAAGTCTCACTTCCGAAAATCCTGTGTTGTAGCCAAGATCATTTCCAATACTATCAAACTGAGCCATAAGCACAAGAGAGTTAAACAAGTCCTGTTTTTGTTCAAGATCAAATCCGGCCTGAGTTCTGTAAACTTTGTATCCTTCAAAATCAATTTTACCGGAAATAGGATCGATCGAGTTTTCTGCTCGTTTGTCCCAATATATCGTGGCTTTCTGATTTTCATTAACAACTTTGATTTTAGGAGTCAATGGTGGAGAAGGCAAAATATATCTTGTAATTTTACCATCTTCATCAAGATCCTCGTTCGGATCAAGAATATTGTTACGATTTCTGTCTTCACCAAAATAAGCTCTTAAAGCCCATTCAGCATTAGAGTACAAATTCTTTTTCTGTTCTTCGCTGTCAAGCGAAGGCAGTTCAGTACCAAATTTCTTTGCACAGACAATTGCAAATACTACATTTATTGAATCTCCGGGTGCAATTTTAGGAAAGCCTCCGTTTGTGATAAGTATCGATCTGTTAGAAGGGCTTTTAAGCAGCTCAGGATTAATTCCATCACCAAATCTGTTATTACCACCAAAATAACCCTGCATTTTTCTGTATCGTTGAATATCATCTGCAGGTGCAAAGAAGTTCGGATCATCAGTATTTCTGAACTGCCAGCTAACAAAGTTAACCGGTTTTATTGTATCGGAGCCTGATATGAAAGAATTTAGTGCAGGAGATGAGCCAAGAAATTGAATTCCGATATAACTGTCACTGAATCCAACATCACCGGTTGCATCAAATTCGTAAGCAATTTTAAGAGAATCCTTGTATCCATTTCCGCCTTTGTTAAAAAATGCTGATCCTCTTGGTGCGGTAATCTTAGTATTGCGTACTACAGCATCTGTCCATAATCCAACATATACACTGTCGATGTATTTACCCGATACGTTTTTAATAGTATAGTTCATTATGACGAAAAAATTTGCGAATGGAAAATTCCACGCGTAACACTCCTGGTGAACTGAAATTCCCAGAGGATCGTGACCTTCAATTATTTCTCCATTGGAAAGAACAGTATTGGTGTCAACATAATCCATTACGAAATCCTGATGTGAAATTGCATCAGGATTATAAAATCTTGAATCAAGTAAGGAAGAACGTTCAATTACAACAGCATCATCTGAGTTAGTATATTCAAAGCCACCACCACGCGCGGAGACTGATGCGGCATCAACTGCGCCTGTTGTAACAAATGGTCCAGTTCTGCCGTTGCCAAGTGAATCATTGCTTATAAAACCACCTATCCATAAACCACCATCAAAAAGGTGCTCGATCCCGCTGCCAAGCGGATATTCACAGTTTGGTTGTTGAGGCCATAGAGTGAAACCATGACCGTATGTTCCGAAATTCGTGACTGTAAGTCCGATGTTACCTGCATTGGTGAATTTTGTATTATCATCTTTAAGAACTTTATTGAACTTTTTATCATCATCACCCGGAAGTGTTGAAAAGGCAAAAGAAAGAAGGGCAGTAAAAAAGAAAAAAAGTTTAACTCTCATTTAATAAAAAGTCCTGAAATCATTTCAAATAATCCTGGTAAAAATAAGCAGAATGCTCCAGTAATGAAATTACTAACGATTAAAAAATTGTTATGAAAAATCTTCAGAAAAGAGCCCTGGCGTGTTTATCAGCGTGATATGAACTTCTGACCAGCGGCGAAGATTCTACAATTTTGAATCCCATCTTCAACCCCTCTGTTTTATAAAACTCAAATTCGGTTAAATCGACAAATCTATCCACAGGAAGATGTGCTTTGGATGGCTGAAGATACTGCCCTATCGTAAGTATATCACATCCGTGAGAAATCAAATCTTTCATAAGGTTCACAACTTCTTCTCTGTTTTCTCCTATACCAACCATAATTCCGCTTTTTGTTTTCAATCCTTTTCCTTTGAACCATTTTATAAGATCAAGACTGCGTTGATATTTTGCCTGGGGTCTTACAGCGTGATATAATCTTGGTACAGTTTCCAGGTTATGATTTAATATGTCTGGAGGATTTTCCATAATAATTTTGAATGATTCAATATCACCCTTGAAATCAGGAATTAAAATCTCAATAGTAGTTTGAGGCATTTCATTCCTGATCAGACGAACCGTTTCGCTAAAAATTGATGCACCGCCGTCTTTTAACTCGTCCCTATTGACTGAAGTAATTACAACGTGCTTTAGACTCAGCTCTTTAACTGAGTCAGCAACTCTTCGGGGTTCATTAAGATCAAGCTCATTTGGAATTCCGAGTTTAACATTGCAGAAACCGCAGCTTCTTGTACAAGTATCTCCAAGAATCATAAAAGTAGCTGTTCTGTGATTCCAGCACTCTGCAATATTCGGGCAACGCGCTTCCTCGCAGACAGTGTTCAGTTTGTTTTTACGCATCAGGTTTCTTACATCCTGATAGTTTTCACCGGCAGGAAGCTTAACTTTTATCCAATCAGGTCTTTTAGGTGAAGTTTCCCGGTTCTTTTCTATATTTTCTTTAAATGTTTTTTGATGTTGATTGATCATAATAACTTTTACTGGCTAATTAAATTCCACTGAAACTTTCAAGGGTTTCTTTAACATGTTTTAGAAATAATCCTCCAAGCATACCGTCAACAAGTCTGTGATCATGAGAAAGAGTAATATTCATCATTGGTTTAATAGCTATTGTATCAATCCCTTCAACTTCAATAACTACAGGCCGCTTAACTACTGCTCCAACTCCAAGAATTGCTACCTCCGGTTGATTGATTATAGGTGTTCCGAAAATTGTCCCGAACACTCCATAGTTTGTTATAGTAAATGTTCCGTTGGTAATATCATCGGGCGTTAGTTTCTTATTCCTCGCACGATTGGCAATATCATTAATTGATTTAGCCAATCCGATAATATTTTTCTCACCGGCTCCTTTTATGTTGGGAACAATTAATCCATTTGGCTCTATGGCTACAGCAATTCCAAGGTTTATAAAATTCTTCTTAACGATGTTGTTTCCATCTATTGATGCATTCATAAGAGGATATTCTTTAAGTGCTTTAACAACTGCCAAAGCGATAAAAGGCATATAGGTTAATTTTATACCTTCGCTTCTGAGAATATCGTCTTTGTATGATTGAATAAAATTGTAAATTCTTGTCATATCAACTTCAATCATAGCAGAAACATGAACGGAAGTATCACGGCTGGTTATCATATGTTGCATGATTTTCAACCTGATATTGTCCATTGGAATTTTTTCAATTTCTCCGATTGAAAATGATACCGGTTGTTTAGTAGGAACGAACGAAGGAGCAGGTGCGCCAACCGGATGCGATACTTTCTCAGTCTCCTTTTTAACTTTAAAAGTCTGCTGAGTTGAAGTTTTCATTGATTTTCTTTTTTCAAGATAATCAAGTAAATCTTTTTTGGTTAGTCGCTTTCCGACTCCGCTTCCATCAATTTTTCCCAATTCATCGAAACTCAATCCTTCTTTTTTTGCAATGCTCAAAACGAGAGGTGAATAAAATCCGGAATTTTCTCCTGTACTTTCAATCTGAACTTTCTGTTCAACAATCGCAGCAAAATTATCATGCATTGACACCGGTTCTTTAGTAATCGATGAGGGTTTACTCCCGGTTTCAGCTTCAATTTTTTTGTCAACTGCCTGATCGATTGTTACTTCACCGCTAACAGAAAGTTTTGCCACCACAGTACCAACTTCAACTGTTTGCTGTTCCTGAACCAATATTTCTGCTAAAGTACCTGCTTCAGGAGATGGAACTTCGGTATCAACTTTATCTGTGCTTATTTCAAATATTATCTCATCTTTTTTTACATAATCACCGATTTTTTTATTCCATTTAATTATTGTTCCTTCCATTACAGATTCACCCATCTTTGGCATAGTGATTTCGAGCAGCTTGCCCGGCTCGGTGGAAATTTTTTGCTGAGTTGGTGTTGTTGGTTTTTCTAACTGAGAATTATCTGATTCTGCTACAATTTCTTTTTGGTTTACAACTTGAAACTCTTTTTGTTTTTCGCCTGAACCTAAGCGCGCTACAACAGTCCCGACCTCAACTGTTGCACCTTCATTAAACAATATTTCTGAAATCACTCCATCGGCGGGAGAAGGAATTTCAGTATCAACTTTATCTGTACTAATCTCAAAAATAATTTCATCTCTTTTTACTGAGTCTCCAACTTTTTTATGCCATTTTAAGATGGTTCCTTCATTAATGCTTTCACCCATTTTGGGCATAATAATATCCATCTGGTTTTCCTTAGAATTTTTTAGTAAAGAATTAATTCTTTTATTCCATTATAAATCTGTTCACGATCGGGAAGAACTGCATTTTCAAGCAGAGGTGCATAAGGAATATGTGAATCCAATGCAGCAATTCGCTTTACCGGGCCATCAAGATAATTGAAACAATTTTCTGAGATCCTTGCAGCTATCTCGGCACCAAATCCTGCTGTAAAAGTATCTTCATGAATAATTATCGCTTTGCTGGTTTTTTTCACAGATTTATAAATTATCTCCTCATCAAGTGGTATGATTGTTCTAATATCAATTACCTCAACTGAAAAACCTTCTTCTTCAAGTCGTTTTGCTGCAAATACTGAATCCCACATTGAAGCTCCATAGGAAATTACAGTTATATCACTACCTTCTTTTACAATTTTACCTTTACCAAAAGGCAGAAGATAATTTTCATCAGGTTCAGGAGTAATAGCAAAACTTTGTCTGTAAAGTCCTTTATGCTCGCAAAAAATTACCGGGTCTTTAATCCGGCAGGCAGTTTTTAATAAACCTTTTGCATCAGCTGCATTAGACGGATATGCAATGAATAAACCAGGCACGTGAGCAAATATTGATTCAATATTCTGGCTGTGATATAATCCTCCATGAATATAACCGCCAACAGCAACTCTTATCACAACAGGGGTTTCCCATTGGTTATTTGAACGATAACGAAAAGTGGCAAGTTCATCTTTAATCTGCATAAATGCTGGCCAAATGTAATCGCCGAACTGAATCTCGACAACAGGTCTTAATCCTGCCAAAGACATTCCAATAGCCACACCTGCAATACTCGCTTCTGCCAATGGTGAATTGAAAACTCTTTCCTCGCCGAATTTGGATGATAAACCCTTCGTGGCTGTAAATACTCCACCTTTTGAATCTGCAATATCTTCACCAAAAACATAAATTCTTTTATCTCTTGTCATTTCTTCGTGAAGGGCATGATTTATAGCATCTACCATAACAATTTTTTGCCCGGCCGGGTCTGATGATTCATAATCAAGAGTTTGAGCGAATCCACTTTCGTCAAAAACATATTTTGCAGCCTCTTCAGGAGAGGGATCCGGAAATTTAATAGCCGAATCTGCTGCTTTGCTAACCTCTTCCGCAGCTTCAAACTTTAACTTTTCGAACCCTTCGACTGTGAGATATTCTTCCCGAATCAATATCCTGGCAAATTGTTCAATCGGACAGCGCTTCATTTCCTCTTCAAGTTCGCGGTGATCTCTGTATTTCTTATGGTCGTCAGATGAGGAATGCGATTGAAGCCGGACAACGTCAGCTTCAATCAAAACCGGACCTTTTCCGGATCTTATATACTGAAGAGCTTCCTGCACTTTAAGATAAGATTCATAGAAATTGGTTCCATCAAGATTTATCCGAAGCAGATTATCATATCCTGCCATCATCTCAGCAATCGAATGTCCTTTACCGCCGCTCTGATCACTTACGTGAACCGAGATTGCATATCTATTATTCTCGACACAAAACAGTACCGGTAATTTTTCACGGCTCGCCCAGTTTATTGCTTCATGAAATTCTCCCTGGCTTGTTGTACCTTCACCACTGCTAACAAAAGCAATACTTTGTTCTCCTTTTTTAACAGAAGCCAATGCAGTACCAACTGCCTGAAGAAACTGAGTGCCGGTAGGGCTTGACTGAGAAGGAATATTTATTCTTTTGCTTCCCCAATGAACAGGTAATTGGCGCCCACCGCTTGCAGGATCATCGGCCTTTCCAAATGTCTGAAGAAAAATTTCCTCTGGTGTTACTCCTAATGTGAGCACTAAAGCCATATCACGGTAATATGGAAAGAACCAATCTTTTTTGGCATCAAGAGATAATCCTATTGCCGTTTGAATTGCTTCGTGACCTGAACAAGCAATATGAAAGAATGTCTTTCCCTGACGCAGCAGATTCAATGCTTTATTATCCATATTACGGGCTAATAACATTAACTTTAAGCTATCTATCAGCTGTTCTTTAGTGAATCCAATCGGGTTTTTCATATTTGAGTTTGAGTTTGAATTTTTGTTATCAACATAAGATGGCCTTTCAGGTTTAAGTTGTGTTTTTGCACCATTATTTTTCTTCGCCATTAAAAGTCCTCTCTTAGATTTTGTTCAAGTTGAGGTGTTAAAATTTCATTTAGCTTTCTGGATGCAGAGTAATTGTACTCAAATAATTCAATAAAATATTTTTTAATAAGTTCTTTAACCAGGTTAATATTTATCTCATTTCCAAGTTCTTTTTTAAGCGATGTAACCTCCTTCCCAGGTTCGCTTATTCCACAGGGAATGATTCCGTTGAACATACTGAGGTCAGTATTGATATTAAATGCAAATCCGTGCATTGTTATCCACCTGCTGACTTTTATCCCGATGGCAGCAATTTTCCGGTTTTCAATCCATACTCCAGTATATTCTTTGTTTCTTTGCCCCTGGAGATTGAAATGATTAAGAACTTTGATTATAATTTCTTCGAGCGCACGAAGATATTTATGTGTATCCTTCTTCCAATCATTTAAATCAATAATAGGATACCCTACAATTTGGCCTGGTCCGTGATATGTTATATCTCCGCCCCTGTCAATGTTATAAATATTAATCTTATTCGAAGTTATGAAATCCTCATTACCAATAAGATTTTTTTTGTCGGCAGTTTTTCCTAATGTATATGTGTTCGGATGTTCTAGTAAATACAGAACATCAGGTATTTCCTTATTTAATCTTGCCTGAAAAGTAAGTTTTTGAATATCCCAGGCTTCCTTGTAATCGATAAATCCTAAATCACAATAAAAAAGCTTTTTTTCACTCACCAGCTAAACAAATCTAAATGTGAATCGATTCGCCATAGGCATTTGCTGCCGCTTCCATAATTGACTCCGACAAAGTCGGATGAGCATGCACAGTTTTAATTATTGATTCAGCAGTTGCTTCAAGCGATTTTGCTATTCCAAGTTCGGCTATCAATTCGGTAGCTTCACTTCCAATAATATGCGCCCCAAGTAATTCACCATATTTTTCATCGAATACAAGCTTTACAAATCCTTCCCTCTCACCTATTGCAAATGCTTTACCGCTTGCCATAAAAGGAAATTTCCCGACTTTAATTTTATAACCTTCTTCGATTGCTTTTTTTTCAGTTAAACCTATGCTCGCAACCTGAGGCTGACAATAAGTGCACCCTGGAATGTTTGAATAATCAATATCAGGTAAATGCATTCCTTTCATCTTTTCAACACAATGAATAGCTTCAGCAGAAGCAACATGGGCTAACCAAGGAGGTCCAATAACGTCACCAATTGCATAAATTCCTTTTATGTTAGTCTCATACGTGGATTTATTTACTTTAATATGATTTTTAAATAGCTCAACGCCTAATTCTTCTAATCCAAATCCTTCAATATTTCCTGTTACTCCAATAGCATTTAAAACTTTATCAGCGGTTAATTCTTTCTTTTCTCCGTTTTGAACGAACTGAACTGTTGCTTTATTACCGGACACAGTTACTTTTTCGACAGAAGCTTTGGTAAAAATATTGATACCGCGTTTCTTAAAGTTCTTTTCAAGTAACGCTGAGACTTCCGAATCTTCAACCGGTAAGATATTGTCCAACATTTCAATCACTGTTACTTTAGTCCCCAGAACAGAATAAAAATAAGCGAATTCAATTCCTATTGCCCCGGCACCGATAACTACTAATTCTTTCGGCTGCTCAGAGAGAGACATTGCTTCGGTGCTTGTAATTACTACTTTTTTATCAACGGGAATTGAAGGGATAGTTTTTGGTCGCGCACCGGTTGCAATAATTATTCTTTCGGCTGTGATTGATTCAATTTTTTTGTCCCCGTCAAAAATATCAATGCTTTTGGAGGATGTGAGCTTTCCAAAACCTCTGATTCTGTCAACTTTATTTTTTTTAACAAGCATTTCAACATTTTTGGTTATACGGTCAGAAATATCACGGCTGCGCTTAATAATTTTTGAGAAATCAAATTTTAAATCCTGGCAGGAAATTCCGAAATCGTCAGAATGATGAACCAAATTGTCATAAATTTCTGCATTCTTTAGGAGAGATTTTGTGGGAATGCAGCCCCAGTTGAGACAAATACCGCCCAAATTTTCCTTATCAATAACTACAGTTTTAAAACCAAGCTGACCGGCTCTGATTGCCGCTACATAGCCGCCGGGTCCACCGCCCAAAATGGCTAATTCGTATTGCTTCGACATTAAATAAAAACCTGTAAATTGTTGTTTATTATAATTCAAATATATAAACCTAAAGCGGTAAAAAGAAATTCAGAAAGCCGAGAATTAAATAACATTGGTTTACCCTGAGAGGCTACTGATTATCCATTACTTTCTGATGGGTCGGCTGAATTTGTTTATTAATCAAATAAATTCTGCATACTCAGATTTCCAGGGCAAAAGATAATTTTGATATAGTTAATTACTTAAAAAAATAATCCTGTTTAACTCAATGTAATTCAACAAATTAACTATTAACAATTGAAAATTTAATTGAAATTAGTTGACTAAGTGGAAACACGTAAATTGAACTTTTTAATAAAGAAAAATTTTACTGGTAATAAAAAAGGAAATGAAAAAATTATGAACAGAAATCTAACGGTTATCAATCTGGATTCTGAAGCTTTTGAAGAAAAGTTAAGAAATGATAAGAATGCAGTTCTGATAGATGTAAGGACAAAAGAAGAATATTCTGAAGGACATTTGCCGGGATCGAAGCTGATCAATATTATGTCATCTAAATTTATTTCCGAAATAGATAAGCTCGATCGAACCAAAAACTATTATTTATATTGCCGAAGCGGCAGTAGAAGTTATCACGCTGCAATGCAAATGCTTCAGATGGGATTTAACGAGGTTTACAATTTGGAAAATGGAATAATGGACTGGTCATATCCCCTCAATCACTAAATATATGAAATCCAGAATTACTTATTTATTGCAATTTAATGAGTACTCTCGGAGAGCAATTTCTTTTTTTCAGAAAAATATGTGTACATAGCCGGGATAACTAAAAGTGTAAGAACAGTTGAAAATATTAATCCGCTTATTATAACAATTCCCATAGAAACTCTGCTTTCGGAACCTGCACCTAAAGCCAGTGCAATTGGCAGTGTTCCGAGAATGGTTGAAAGGCTTGTCATTAATATTGGTCTGAATCGAAGAGTAGCTGCCACTTTAACGGCTTCAAAAATTTCCAGTCCCTGCTTTTTTTTCTGATTAGCAAACTCAACAATCAATATTCCATTTTTTGTTACCAAACCGATTAACATAATTTGTCCAATCTCACTGAAAATATTCAGAGTTTGATCGAACAGCCAAAGTGAAAGAATTGCCCCTGAAATAGCAAGTGGAACTGTAAACATAATTATTAACGGGTCACGGAAACTTTCAAACTGAGCAGCAAGAACTAAATAAATTAAAATTAATGCAAGGAAAAACGTAAATGCCAGGCTCGATGAGCTTTCGACAAAATCTTTTGAAGCTCCTGTTAATGCAGTTGAGAAAGATTTGTCAAGAACTTCAGATGCAATCCTATCCATCGATTTAATTCCATCACCAATTGTTTTTCCGGGTGCAAGGCTAGCTGATATAGTTGCAGAAACATACCTGTTGAATCTGTAAAGTTGGGGCGGATTGCTTTGTTCCTTCAACTGAATAAAATTATCCAGCTGAATCAACTCACCTTTGTTTGATTTAACAAACAGGGAACTTAAATCTGCGGGCGTGCTTCTGAACTCTTTTTGAACCTGACCAATTACCTGATATTGCTTCCCGTCTTTAATGAAAAAACCATATCGCTGCCCGCTGAAAGCAAGCTGAAGAGTTTGAGCAATATCATTAACTGAAACTCCCAGCTGTTTCGCTTTCAATCTGTCAATTTCTAAAACCAGCTCAGGTTTATTGAATTTCAGATCTACGTCAACCTGGTCGAAAGAAGGATCACTTCTGGCAGCATTCAGAAAGACGGGAATTATTTCTCTTAGCTTTTCCATGTTCGGAGCCAGTAAAACATACTGAACCGGCAATCCTGCACGACGGGTTCCAACGCTTTGTTCCTGAATTACGAATGATCGTCCATCAGTAAATCTATTAACAAGTTTACCTAATTCAGCGGCTATTTCCTGTTGTGTTTTATCTCTTTGATCAGGTTCAACAAGAAGCAATCTTATAAAACCCGAGTTAATTGCAAAACCGCCACCGCCGATTGCAACTCCGGTTATCAACGCATCATACTGTTTAATGTTATCAGCAACTGCATCAGTCAATTTATCCATGAAATTATTTGTGAATTGAAAAGATGATCCCTCCGGAGTTGTTGCAGTTATCCTTAATGCAGATCGATCCTGAACAGGAGCCAATTCGGTTTGAAGCATAGGACGGATAACCAAGACAACAAGCAAAGCAATGCCAATAATTACAAAAGCAAGCCATCTTTTTCTTAAAAATTTCTCAAGCAAAACGCTGTAGCCAAAAATCATTTTTTCAAAGAAGGGTTCAGTAACATTGTAAAACCAGCTATGTTTTGCATGCCCCTTGATGATTCTTGTGCTTAGCATTGGGGTAAGAGTTAATGCGACAAATGCCGAAATTATTACTGATCCGGATATAACAACTCCAAACTCACGAAATAATCTTCCTGTTAGACCCTCAAGAAAAATTATAGGCAGAAAAACAGAAGCCAAAACCAGGGTTGTTGAAATGATAGCAAAAAATATTTCAGAAGAACCTTTAATGCCTGCTTCCAGCGGATCGATGCCGTTTTCAATTTTTTTGTAGATATTCTCAAGCACAACAATTGCATCATCAACTACCAATCCAATTGCCAGTACAATTCCCAATAAAGTAAGAACATTAATTGTATAATCTGCTAAATACATTATAAAGAAAGCACCAATAAGTGAAATGGGAATTGCAAGGATCGGGATTAGTGTTGTTCGCCAATCCCTGAGAAAAAGGAATATTATCAATATCACCAATCCGAAAGCAATAATTATTGTTTCCTTTACTTCATCAATAGATGCACGAATAAACCTTGTTGTGTCAAACCCGATACCAATTTCAAAATCTGCCGGAATATCTTTTTTAATCTGTTCAAGCCGCTTATAGCATTCATCTGCAATTTGAATATGGTTGGAGCCAGGCTGAGGAATCAAAACAACACCAACCATCGGGACACCATCTCTTTTCAGAATTGAATTTTCATTCTCGGGACCAAGCTGAGCATAGCCAACATCTGAAAGCCGGATGATTTTACCACCGCTCTCTTTAATTATCAAATCATTAAACTCTTCTTCAGTTAACAATCTGCCTTTGGTTCTTATTGTAAGTTCGGTGGAACGTCCCTCAATCTTTCCTGAAGGCAGTTCAACATTCTCCGTGATGAGTGAAGTTCTGATCTCCTGAGGTGAAACTTTATAAGCGGCAAGTTTTTGAGGGTCAAGCCAAAGCCGCATTGAATATCTCTTTTCTCCCCAAATCTGAACCTGGCTTACTCCCGGAATTGTTTGTAAACGTTCTTTAAATATATTGTTGGCTGTTTCAGATATTTCAAGCAAATTTCTTTTTTTACTGTTAACACTGATGAACATAATCGGGCTGGCATCTGCATCAGCTTTAGCAACTGAAGGAGGATCTGCATCAGGAGGAAGAAATGAAACAGCTCTGGCTACCCTGTCCCGCACATCATTAGCAGCAGCTTCCATGTCAATATTAACATCGAATTCAACAGTTATATTACAACGTCCATCGCGGCTGGTAGAAGTTAGTGTTCTAATTCCCGATATCCCGTTGATTGATTCTTCCAGCGGTTCGGTAATTTGTGATTCAATAACATCAGCATTTGCACCAACATAAGAAACGGAGATTGTAATAATCGGAGGATCTATATTCGGATATTCTCTTACTCCCAGAAAAGTATAACCGATAATTCCAAATAAAAGAATGATTACTGACATTACCAGAGTCAGTACAGGACGGCGGATACTAATTGAGGATAAACTCATAGTTGTTATATAGTATTAAAAATTATTTTACAGAAGCTATTTTAACTTTGAGGTTTGGTTTTAGCTGCAGAATTCCACTGATGATTACTGTATCACCCGGACTAAGCCCATCCAGAATTTCAACTCTGTCTTCGGTTCTGATTCCACTTACTACATCATTCCGTTGAGCAAAACCATTTCTATAAATAAAAACTTTCTCACCGGAAATATCCGGGACTAATGCTTCTGTTGGTATCATCAAAGAGCTGCGCTCGTTCCCAAAATTAGTTTCAATTTCGACATAGCCGCCTGCAATCAGTTCATTTCCGGGATTCTGACAGATGGCTCTTAATTGCATAGTGCGTGTTGCCGGATCTATTTTTGGTTCCAATGCATAAATTTTAGCTTTATACTTTTTGCCTGTCGAAGTTAAAATAAAATTTATGCTTTCTCCTGCCTTGATAAGGTGTGCATATTTTTGCGGAATGGAAAAATCAATTTTTACCGGATTATTATTTTGAAAGCTGGCAATCTTAACTGCGGGAGAAATGTAGCTTCCTTCGCTTACGTACTTCAGCCCCACCACTCCATCAAACGGAGCTTTAATTTCTGTTTTATCGATTTGTGCTTTAAGTAATTCAATATCTGCAAGGACAGAGTTCAATTCACTCAAAGCATTGCTATAATTCTCCTGGCTTGTTCCTTCAATTTCGAGGAGCTTTTTTTGTCTGAATTCATTTTCTCTCGCCAGATTAATTTTGACTTCAAGTTTTTTAAGCTGGGCTTTCAGGTCTGCATCGTTAATTTTGACAAGCAGAGTACCTTTCTTTACCCATTGGCCTTCAGCAATGTTCAAATAAATTATTTTTCCTGAAACCTCGCTTCGCAATTCAACTTCTTCATTGCTTAAGATAGTACCGATTGTTTTAATATTAGCGGCAAGTGGTTCAGGAAGAACTATAATAGTATTTACTGCTAATTCACGATTCATCATCTTAAAATTAGCCGGACTTTGATTTTCTTTATTTGTTAAAAAGATACGGGTAACGATTAAGTAAAGTATTATTAGGGTAATTACTGATATTACAATCAAAATTATTTTTTTATTCATAACGCAAGTGAATGACTTGATAATTATTATTGATCAAAGATAATATTTCTTTATCAAATATTTCCTTACACAAGATGGGTTACTAAAATAGATAACTTTGAGTTATCATCTCCTTAAATTGCTAATCAATGTTCTGGTGAGATAAAATGAAATTACTTTAAAGCCTATCTAAAATTATGAAGAGGCTTTAAAACAGTTCACTTTAATACGAGGAGTTTTTTAAACATCACTAAAACATCTGTACTGAGTTTAAGAAGCAAACACCGGTCGTCAAATTCACCGGATTGAACTCAACTTCATACTTTCCTGCTGATTTGTATTCATCAACAAGCGAAAGCCTCACCTCGTCAGAGTCCGTTAGACTCTGACGGAGTCTAACGACCAACCCTCTCCAACTTGTCTCGGCTTCTGCTTGCAGAGACGGAAGGAGAGGGCTAATAATTACTCTATCTTTACACTTCTCATCTTATCAATACCATTTTTTTTGTTTGTATGAATTCACCGGCTTTCAGTTGATAAAAGTATATTCCGGATGAGAGTTGTTCTGCATCAAATTCAACCTCGTATGTTCCTGCAGATTTTTCTTCATTTACCAATGTTGCTAACTCGCTGCCGAGTAAATCGTACACCTTCAAAGTCACCAAAGTCCCTCCTTTGGAGGAATTCAGTGAGGCCGGTATCTGATATTTTATTTTCGTAATTGGGTTGAAAGGGTTTGGGTAGTTTTGAAAGAGCAAGAATGATTGCGGAATTTCTGAAACTGAATCATCAACAGAAGTAATTATGGGTTCAACACTTCTGCATAAACTAATACCGGTACCTGCAAAAAGATATCCTGCAGAATTAAAAAATAAGCAGTGCACATAAGGGTTGTTTAATCCGCTACTACTTAAATGAGTCCAGGATCCTCCATTATCGGTTGATTTAAAGACGCCATCATTAGTGCCTGAAAAAAC
>JACAFA010000183.1 GCA_013388525.1 Ignavibacteriaceae bacterium
TTCTGAATCATTCACTTCGAGAGCAGAAGCAATGAAAAGAGAAAAGTGGTTTAAGTCAAAATCAGGTAGAAAGAAAATTGCTGAAATCCTGAAAAATTTCCTGGAAGCTGAAGGCAACGGTTTGTCCGTCTCGTCCCGATAAAATCGGGACGGACGAGATCTCATCCCGATTATATTCGGGATGGACTAAACCGTCGTACTGGGTAAACTGGTCAACAGAGTCCGTTATCATCTGAAAGATTCAAACGACTACTGAGAGTTCTGAGATGAAAGTTCATAATTCTTTGGCTGAGAATCTCTGTTTCAGCTCCTTTATCGACTCTCAATTAGAAATGTCATAACTTCTCACTATCCTCTTTGGATTCTAAAATTATTCTTTCAAAGTATTTAAATCACACCAACAATGAGGCATTATTATTTTAATTTCATTTTTTTATAGTTTACATCATCAAAAAAAAATAATAGATAAAATGAAAACTCAATTCATTAACAAATCGTCAGGAAATTATTGGTGTAAATTTCACACAATTGTTCTGCTGCTTTTTCTTTTGCTAAATAATTTAACATTCTCAGCTCAACTGCCTGACAGCACTTCCGCTCAAGGTTCAATAGCTGCTGTAGAAATTGATGGAAATAAACTATTCTACGTTCGGGGAATCTCTTCTTTCACTGCTGCTGACCGGGCACGAATTGTTGCGGAAAGAATTATTAGTCTTGCAGAGACTAAATCATTCATTCCTGATTCTATTCAAATAATTGATGAGGGCGATCGAAATGTAATAAGCGGCAATGGTATTGTGATAGTAAGACTGTTTGATTTTGATGCTGAAATTGAAGAAGTCAGCAGGCAAATCTTATCTGAAATTGTAAAGCAAAAGATTATTAAGGCTATTAAATCATACCGCTTTGAAAGAAGCAGCGATCTGCTGATTAAAAGAATAATTTATGCTTCAATTGCTACTGTTCTATTAATTTTAATATTATTTCTGTTTCGTCTTCTTTCAAGACGATTTGATATATTTCTCGAAGCAAAAGTCAGATCAAGGATTGAGATGTTAGAGTCTCAATCGCATCGTATTATCCAGGCAAAACAATTATGGACTGCCTTGCGAGGATTTACAAGGACCATTAAAGTCACTCTTACAATATTATTATTAGTCTTTTACGTCCAGTTTGTACTCGAGATATTTCCTGTAACAAAACCTATTGCTGCTGAAGTTTTTTCGCTTTTAATCAAGCCGCTTGGTGTTATGGGTGAAGCAATTTTATCTGAGCTCCCGAACATTGCATTTTTAGTGATTTTGATTTTTGTTGTACGTTATTTCATTAAACTAATTAAGTTATTTTTCACTGGTATAAGTCAGGAAACAATTGTTATAGCAAACTTCGATTCTGACTGGGCATGGCCAACATTTAAGATTGTCAAGTTTGTGATCATAGTTTTTGCTATTGTTATTGCTTATCCATACATCCCTGGCTCAGATTCAGATGCGTTTAAAGGAATTTCTGTTCTCCTCGGCATTATGTTCTCAATTGGTTCGTCCTCTTTCATAAGCAATATTGTTGCCGGTTATAGTTTAACTTATCGTCGGGCATTCAAGCTGGGTGATTGGATAAAAATAGAAAATAATTTCGGTGAAGTTATAGATATCAAACCGTTTGTCACACGAATTCGGAGTTTAAAGAATGAAGAAATTATAATTCCCAATTCAAATCTTATTAACTCCCAGGTAATTAATTTCAGTTCATTATCTAAAAAGAACGGTATTATCCTTCACACAACTGTAGGCATTGGTTATGAAACTCCATGGAGGTTGGTTGAAGAGATGTTAAAAACAGCAGCTGACCGGACTGAAGGACTGTTAAAAGATTTACCACCTTTTGTACTACAAAAATCTCTTGGTGATTTTGCTGTTCTTTACGAGATAAATGCTTATTGTAATAACCCTTCTATAATGATGAAAATTTATAGTTCTCTGCATCGAAATATTCTGGATATATTTAATGAAAATAATGTGCAGATAATGACACCTGCTTATGAAGGAGACCCGGCAGAACCAAAAGTTGTTCCTAAAGAAAAGTGGTACACACCTCTGAAGTCCGATAAAAAGCTGGAATAATTTATTGGAAATTTTGATAAGAATTACATAGAGAACTGGATTCAATTGTTAGAAGATTATCCAAAATATATCAAAAGCTGTTTTAAGCTTGCTGAAAAAGGAAAAGGCTTTGTTAGTCCAAATCCTCTTGTTGGTGCTGTGCTTGTTAAAAATGGAAAAGTGATTGGCAAAGGTTTTCATAAAAAATACGGTTCTGCACACGCTGAAGTTAATGCAATAAAAAATGCAACAGAGAATTTTGAAGGTTCTACACTCTATTGCAACCTCGAACCCTGCTGTCATACGAATAAAAAAACTCCTCCCTGTGTACCATTGATAATCCAGAATAAAATTAATAAAGTTGTAATCAGTAATCTCGATCCGAATAAAGATGTAAATGGAAAAGGTATTAGTCAATTAAGAAATGCTGGAATTGAAGTCATATCTGGAATTCTCGAGGACGAAGGAAGAGAATTAAACAAATTCTACTTCAAGTATATCAAAAAGAAATTGCCTTACATAACTTTAAAGATTGCGCAGTCAGTTGACGGAAAAATAAGTGAGTCGCGAAATAAACAAACCTGGCTGACTGGAAAAGAATCTATTAAATATGTTCACAAATTGCGAAGTGAATATGATGCTGTTCTGGTAGGTGCTAACACAATTAAAATTGATGATCCTCAATTAAATGTTAGAGAAGTTAACGGAAGAAATCCCGTAAGAATAAGTATTGATGGAAAGCTTAGTATTCCATTTAACTCAAAAATTTTAAATCCTGTCGATCCTGAAAAGACGTGGGTGTTTACTTCGAAGAATGTTGATGAGAAAAAAATTAAAATTTTGGAAGAGCGTGGAATAAAAATCTTTAAAATTGGTTCAGCAGGACAAAATAAACTGGATATAAAAAAAATTCTGAAAATTCTTGCTGAGCAGAAAATCACTTCTCTTCTGGTTGAAGGTGGTGCAAACATTTTTAGTCAATTTGTTGAACAGGATTTATTTGACGAAATCATCATTCTTCAGGCACCTAAAATTCTTGGAAAAGGAGTTACACTATTTAACACAAAAGCATTAAAAAAACTTCAATTATTGAGTGTAAATAAACTTGGAAAAGATGTAAAACTAGTTTACGGTAAAAAATTTTCTGATTAGTTTATGAATGAAAATAATTAACTTTGCTCTATGTTTACAGGAATAATTGAAGAAATAGGCAAAATTGAAAAGACAACACCAATTGCGGGTGGTTTAAAAATCAATGTAAAAGCTGAAAAAGTTTTTGATGACATTAAGATTAATGATTCTATTTGTGTTGATGGAGTTTGCCTCACTGTTACAAACCTTGATAAGAATTCTTTTTGGGTAGATGCAGTCGGTGCTACACTTGAGAAAACCTCTTTTGATTTTATTAAAGCAGATACTTACGTTAATTTGGAAAGATCTGTAAGACTCAATGATAGAATGGGTGGTCATCTTGTTCAGGGACACGTGAACGGAATCGGAATCATATCAGAAATCAAAAAACTTGGTGAAAATTATCTTGTTAAAATTATTATTCCGGATGAGCTTAAGAAATATCTAATCAAAGAAGGATCAATTGCAATCAACGGAATTAGTCTAACTATTGCTGATGTTAGCAAAAATGAAATATCAATTTCAATCATCCCTCACACATGGCAGAATACAAACCTGAAATACAAAAAGTTGAATGACAAAGTAAATGTTGAAATTGATATTTTAGCAAAGTATGTTGAAAAACTTTTAACCAAAGTGAATAATTCTTCAAATAAAAATATAACCGAAAGCTGGCTTAAAGAGATTGGCTATTAATGAAAGGGAAAATGAATAATAATAACGAGTTTAAATTCAATTCGATTGATGAAGCTATTGAGGATATCAAAGCTGGCAGAATGCTTATTGTTGTTGATGATGCTGACCGAGAAAATGAAGGCGATCTTGTAATGGCTGCAGAACTTTGTAAACCAAAAGATGTTAACTTTATTACAAGAGAAGGACGCGGAATTCTTTGTTTGCCAATCACAGAAGAAAAAGCAAAAGAGCTTAATCTTGATTTAATGGTACAAAATAATACTGCACTTCACGGCACACCTTTTTCAATTTCCATTGATTACAAGCACGGAACTACTACAGGAATTTCAGCTCACGACAGAGCAATTACGATTAACCGTGCTGCTGATAAAAAAGTTAATCCGGATGATTTTGCAAGACCAGGTCATATTTTTCCGTTGATTGCAAAAAAAGGTGGTGTGCTCAAACGTGCTGGTCATACAGAAGCAGTTGTAGATTTGGTTCAACTTGCCGGACTTAACCCCGTTGGTGTTCTTTGTGAAATTCTTGCTGAAGATGGAACGATGGCGCGTGTTCCTAAGCTGATGGAGTTTGCAAAGAAACATAATTTGAAAATTATCACCATCGCTGATTTGATAGAATACAGGATGGCAAGAGAACATTTTGTTCAGAAAAAAGTTACTGTGGATTTACCAACAAGATACGGTTCCTTCAAACTTCATCTTTATGAAAATACTCTTGATCCTCTGGATAATCCGATGGCTTTAGTAAAAGGAGATATTAGTGGTGACGAACCCGTTCTTGTTCGTGTCCATTCAGAATGTTTAACCGGAGATATTTTCGGTTCAAAGCGATGTGACTGCGGTGAACAGCTTATTGCAGCAATGACTATGGTCGAGAATGCCGGCAGAGGTGTTGTTCTTTACATGCGTCAGGAAGGAAGAGGAATTGGATTAGTAAACAAACTTCTCGCCTATCATTTGCAGGAACAAGGCAAAGATACAGTTGAAGCAAATGAAGCTCTTGGTTTCAAAGCTGACCTCAGAGATTATGGCACCGGTGCACAAATTCTAAAAGATCTTGGATTGAAAAAGATTAAGTTGTTGACTAACAATCCCAAAAAAGTAATTGGACTTAAAGGTTATGACCTTGAAATTGTTGAAAGGATTCCTCTGGAAATTCCTCCTAATCCAATTAACAAAAAATATCTGAAAACAAAGAAAGACCGATTAGGTCATTTACTTCATACTGATTAAAATTATAACAAACTAAGAGGATAAAATGGCTAACATCATTGAAGGAAAATTAAACGCTAAAGGAAAGAAATTCGGATTAGTCGTAAGCAGATTTAATGAGTTAATTTCGTCGCAGCTCCTTTCAGGTGCAAAAGATTGTTTATTAAGACACGATTGTAAAGAAGAAGATATCACTGTAGTCTGGGTTCCGGGTTCATATGAAATACCATTGACCGCAAAGAAGATGGCTCATTCAAAAAAGTTTGATGCAGTCATTTGTCTTGGTGCAGTTATTCGCGGAGGAACTCCACATTTCGATTACATTGCTGCAGAAGTTTCGAAAGGGATTGCACAAGTCGGACTTGATGCAAATCTTCCTGTAATATTTGGAGTTTTGACAACAGATAATATTGAACAAGCACTTGAACGTGCTGGAACGAAAGCAGGTAACAAAGGTTGGGATGCAGCACTATCTGCAATTGAAATGGTTAGCTTATTTAAGCAGTTGTGAAATTTATTAAAGCAGTAAGCGGGCTTTACATTTGCCCTGATTATTAGTTGGTATAGTGAACTAAAATATAGATAAATGTGTTCTTATGGTAAGTATTTCATATTTTTGTAATTGAATTGTAGAATATTTCAAAGAAAATGAAAAGATTATCAGAAACAAAAGTTCAGAAAATAAATTCAGAGCATAACACAATTATTAATTTGAATAATGTACATATCGGGGAAGGATATTTCACCGTTTTTGCGGGACCTTGCGCACTTGAAACGGAAGAATTAGCTATTCAAACAGCAAAATCAGTAGAAAACTCCGGAGCAAAAGTTTTCAGATGTTCATTATTTAAACCACGAACCTCCCCTTATACATTTCAGGGTTACGGAATTAATGGAGTTAAACTTTTACAACTTCTTCACTCTGAAACAAATTTACTTCTTGAAACAGAAGTATTAAGCACAGATCATCTCGAGACATTAGCCTACGAAGCTGATATCTTAAGAATCGGTTCAAGGAATATGGATAATTATGAACTACTTAAAGCTGTCGGGAAAACAAACAAGCCGATAATTCTTAAAAGAAACATGAGCGCAACCCTGGAAGAATTCCTTCTTGCTGCTGAATACATTTTATCTGTTGGAAATGATAAAGTGATTCTCTGTGAGCGTGGAATCAGAACATTTGAAACTTATACAAGAAACACTCTTGACATTCTTGCTGTTCCGGCTTTAAAAGAATTAACACATCTTCCTGTAATTGTTGACCCGTCACACAGCACAGGGAAAAGAAGTTTAGTTCCTTCTGCAAGTAAGGCAGCATTAGCTGCTGGTGCTGATGGATTATTAATTGAAGTTCATCCTGATCCGGTTAGTTCGTATTCAGATGGTCAGCAATCAATCGATATTTCAGAATTCGAAAGGTTGATGAGAGAGTTATCAGTTTTAGCAAAAGCTTTGGGTAAGAATTTTTCAGTTCCTGTTTTAAGCTAGTTCTTAAAAATATTTTTTTCTTTGAAAGCTCCTTGATGTCAGGAGCTTATTTTTTTTAGTAGTTTTGAAATAATCATCCGATTCAAAATAAAAACCTTATGCAAACAAATCCTGCCATTGAAATCATTCCAATATTATTCGGACTATTAGGCGGTCTTGCTTTATTCCTTTATGGAATTGAACAAATGACAGGAGCTTTAAAAACTGTTGCAGGTTCCAGGATGAAAAATCTTCTCAAAAAAATGACATCCAACCGAGTTAAAGGAGCTTTAACAGGTGCCTTTGCCACAGCGATTGTCCAATCTTCATCGGTTACAACCGTTTTGGTTGTTGGGTTTATTTCCGCAGGACTCATTAGTCTTGCTCAGGCAATCAGCATTATTGTCGGTGCAAATGTAGGTTCAACTGTTACCGTTCAGATAATCGCTTTTAATATTACTGAATATTCTTTGCTGATGATTGCCGTGGGATTCGGTATTCGATTCATAGTAAAGAACGATAAAATCAAATACTTTGGTCTGATGCTGATGGGTCTTGGTTTATTATTCCTTGGGATGCAGTTTATGAGTGATGCCACTCGCCCGCTTCGTTCTTATGAACCTTTTATTTACGCTATGAGTCATATGAAGAATCCTCTGATTGGTATTTTGATTGCAGCGATTTTTACAGCAATAATTCAAAGTTCGGCAGCAACAATCGGAATTGTTATAACACTTGCAAGCCAGGGATTTATCAATCTCGAAGCAGGAATTTCATTAGTGCTTGGTGCAAATATTGGAACGTGCGTAACAGCTGTGCTTGCATCTATAGGTATGCCAAGAGAAAGTAAACAAGCTGCACTTAGTCATGTTATAATAAACATTATTGGTGTACTGATTTGGCTTCCATTCATATCTCGGCTTGACGATGTTGTCAGATTTTTATCTCCTTCATATCCGGAATTAACAGGTCTCGACAGAATTGCTGCAGAAGCTCCAAGGCAAATTGCAAATGCACATACGATCTTCAATCTAATGAATACAGTTATACTTCTTCCTTTCATCACTCCGCTTGCGAAATTGATTGCCTGGATTTTACCTGTAAAACCCACAACAGTTGAAGAAAAAATCAAACCAAAATATCTCGACGATGCTTCCCTATCCACACCAAGCATTGCATTAGAGCTTGTAAGGATGGAACTTAGCAGGCAAAGCAGACGAGCTTTGTTGATGATAAAAGAAATTTCAAATGCAGTACTTTACGCTGATAAAGATAAGCTTAAGAAAATTAAAAAGATGGATGATGAGGTTGATGCACTTCACGATTATATAATTACATACCTGAGCAAGCTTTCAAAACAGCCGCTTACAGCTGATGAATCAAGATTGCTTCAGAGCTATATAATTGCTTCAAACTATATTGAATACATTGGTGATGTTATCGAAACAAATCTGGTAACTCTCGGAAGAGAAAGAGTTGAAGCTGAGATTGAATTCAGCAAAAAGTCTGAACCTTATCTTCGTAATTTCATCGACAAAGTCATCTGGTGCGCTGAAGAAGCATTCACTGCTTTTATCGAAGGAAATAAAAAACGAGCTGATGTAGTAATCGAAATGAAAAAAGAGGTAAGTCAACTGGCTCAAATAACACAGTCTCATCTTGAAGAACGTCTTAACTCTGAGACAAATGTTCCTCTCGCAGAATATCGTATCTTATCAGAAATAGTAGAAAATATGAAACGTATTTATTATCTATCTAAAAGAATTGCAAAAAATGTTGTTGAATCAAACAACAGTCAACATTCTTCTATAGTGCAGGAAGAATTAAAGTTCGAATAATTTATTAATATTTTCTTAATTCTGATTTAAGATTACATAAAATCAAAATTCATTTTTAATTGTTTGCAATAAGATTATTTTACAACAAGTAATTATTTTTTTTCACAAAAATATAAAACCCCGGGAGGGTTCAATGATGCCAGTTCTTTACAGAGTCCTTAATCTCAGTCTCCTTTTATTAATCCTCGCTTTCTTTATTTCCAACAAAACGTTTGCTCAGGCAGAATTATTCGGCTTCGGCGGATATATGGTTGCAAATGATGTCTCTGTCACAGAGGGTGAGTTAAATGTTTACAGCAATCCAAATTATGGTGCCGCAATTTCTTTTGAAGTTGATAGAGGGCTTCAGGCTGAATTACTCTGGATTGGTCAGCAAA
>JACAFA010000061.1 GCA_013388525.1 Ignavibacteriaceae bacterium
ATTGAAATTATAACAGAACTTTATTCATCTTCAAATAAAAGATTAAAAGAACTTGGATATAAAAATGTAATCTGCAAAAATGCTGATGGCTACTACGGCTGGAAACAAGCCGCGCCATTCGATGCAATTGTTGTAACTGCTGCAGCAGAGCATATTCCGCCTCCATTAATTGAACAGTTGAAAGATGGTGGCAAGATGATTATTCCTGTTGGTTCACCATTCTTGAACCAAACATTAATTCTTGTTGAAAAGCATGGCGAAGAAATCACAACTACTTCTCTTCTGCCTGTAAGATTTGTTCCGTTTACGAGGGATGATTGAATACGGGAAAAACTTTTCCGATTAAACTTTCATTTTCCATCTCACTGCTTTCGGCAGCGGTAGTTGCTTTCCAGCTTTCATTAATTCAAATCCTCTCTATTACTCAGTGGTATCATTTTGCATATATGGTAATTTCTGTTGCACTGCTTGGATTCGGTGCGGCGGGAACTGCACTTTCACTCACTAAAAAATTTTTTGTTGAAAGAGCCGAATTAATATTACCCGGACTGATGACATTGGCAGGATTATCAATGGCTATTTCAGTCAGCATTGCACAAAGTGAGTTTATCCGTTTCGATTCTTACCTATTGTTCGCTGATTACACGCATTTGTGGAAATTATTAGCGACTTATCTTCTCTTTTTTATTCCCTTTTTCTTAGCTGCTCTTTCCATTGGTCTCACATTTATAAAATACGTTGATAAAATCGGAGTTCTTTATTTTGCAAATATGGTTGGATCAGGTCTGGGTGGATTGGCAGTTGTTTTTTTGATGTGGATTTTTTTCCCCGAAAAACTTCCATCCGTAATTGCAGCGATTGCTTTTGCTGCAGGAGTTTTAATCGTACCAAGAGAGCAGAGAAATGTTTTTACTTTTATTGTAACAGTAACTGTTGCCGTGCTTGTTTTTATGTATATGACTCCCGCAAAGCTGCAATTTTCTGAATATAAAAGTTTGTCAAAAACCCTCAACCTTCCTGAGTCCAAAATTATTTTGAAGGACAGCAATCCATATGGACTTATCAATATTGTATCAACTCCATACCTG
>JACAFA010000055.1 GCA_013388525.1 Ignavibacteriaceae bacterium
ATGCTGGATGAAATGGCGGTTCAATTAACAAGTATCCCGGGATTTTTCTGGCAGGGCTGGAATCAGGCTGCGAATTATTGTTATGTAAATGGAATTGAGCTTGAACAGGGATTAGAATGGACTGATAAATCAATAGGAATTAATAAAAACGTGACTAATACTTACACAAAAGCTGCGATACTCAATGCTCTTGGAAAGAAAGATGAAGCTTCTAAACTAAAAGCAGAAGCATTTACTAACGCTTCGGAAGTCGATGTAAATAATCTCGGTTATCAACTTCTCGGCGGCGGAAAAATTGATGATGCAATTGAAGTCTTCAAGAAAAATACTGAACTGTTTCCTGAAAGCTGGAATGTCTGGGACAGCCTTGCAGAAGGTTATATGAATAAAGGTGAAAAGAAGCTTGCAGTTGACTACTACAAAAAAGCTTTAGGTATGGCGCCAGAAAATCAACAGGAAAGAATTAACGGAGCTTTAGCACAGTTAGGTGCTAAATGAAACAATAAGAAATACAGAATTGTTATTCTGGTCAAAGCCGGAATCTGAATCGTATGGTTTGTAGGGACAAGTCGCGACTTGTCCCTACTTTTTTAATACACAAAGTTATCTCCTGCATATAATTATATTTGCTGTTGAATGAAAAATTTTCTGATCAATGGACAAAGATAACTCACAAGAATCCAAACTGAATATTAACAAACTGATTACTCCGCTGCTTTTCCCGTTTGTATTATGGTTGGTTCATCTTCTATCATTACTTTTCAGTGAAGACTTAAGTAAACTCGGTTTGCTGCCAAGAAATTTAGTTGGACTGCTTGGCATTTTTACGTCACCACTCATCCACGCAGATTTTTCACATCTGATTTCAAACACAATTCCGCTTATCGTACTTGGGTATATAATTTTTTCGTTCTATCCAAAGGTTTCATATATACTGTTTATTTTCATTTACTTTTTTACAGGACTGCTAGTTTGGATTTTTGCACGGCAGGTTTTTCACATCGGTGCAAGCGGAGTCGTTTACGGATTCGTGAGCTTTTTATTTTTCAGTGGAATTTTCAGAAGAGATAATACATCAATAGCTCTTGCACTGGTAATTACTTTTCTTTATGGGGGATTAGTCTGGGGAATGATTCCCGGCTGGAAAGGAATTTCGTGGGAGTCGCATCTTTTCGGTGCAATAACAGGTTTGATAGCCGCATATTTGTTCAGAAAGATTGATCCACCCAAAAAGAAGTACGATTGGGAAGATGAACTCGATGATTTTGATGTGAAAGATCTCGAGGTTTCGTACGATCCCGAAAAAAATAAATTTATTAAATAATAAAAAGGAGTGATATGAAAAGTAATATACCTCAAACCAGAAAATACCGTCTCGATATGAATGATAAAATCCTCAACTCAGGCTTCAGGGATTTCAATAAGTTTTTCGCATTGGATAACAAAGCCTATATTGAAGGTGCCTTGCCCGTTAAAATGAAAGAGCTTATGGGTCTTGTCGGTTCAATGGTGCTGAGATGCAATGACTGCATTTTTTATCATATCGATCGTTCGATATCTGAAGGTGCAACAAGAGAAGAACTTTACGAAGCATTCAATATTGCTTTGATAGTTGGAGGTTCAATTGTAATTCCTCATCTTCGTTATGCTTTTGAAGTGATGGAGGAGATTTACGCAGAAAAGTCAGAGAAACATTAAGAATATGAATAAGAGTGAGAGGGGAAGAATTTTAATCATCCCTAAAAAAATAGTAACAGCAAATAGTAAGAATTTAATTTTGTCAGACCAGGCTGTTGAAATTATTGATGATAAAATCAACTCATTTATTCCTATCAATCAAATTCAAAAAGAAAAGTATGATGATGTTTACGATGCAAGATACCTGACTCTCATTCCGGGTTTCATCCAGACTCACGTTCATCTAAGCCAAACACTTTTCAGAAGCTTGGCAGAAGACTTGCCGCTTCTTGAATGGCTTCGCCTAAAAATCTTTCCGTTTGAAAATGCACATAACAAAGAATCACTCCAGGTAACAGCTCAGCTAAGTATCAATGAACTTTTGATGGGTGGAACA
>JACAFA010000052.1 GCA_013388525.1 Ignavibacteriaceae bacterium
AGGAATTGTCTTCTTCAATTATCAAAAAAGAAAGACTGCACCTGTGCCTCCGGAATTTAAAATGAAGATTGAGGAATTAAGCTGATGGGGATTTACTCGAATACAATTATTCCTTTCTTTTATGATTCTTCAATGGATTCTAAAAAAATTAACGAGGATAGAAAAAGCATCCTTTGCAAGTTATCAGATTGAATTGCTGAATAAAATTTAAGTATTAGTTGGTGATAGGCAACTAAAATTATTTATTAGGCTATTGTATGAGAGATTTTCATTTATTAAGTTACTACTGAAATTAATTCGGGGTAATTTCCTGATGAATATTTTTTTGGCACGATATTTAGCTCTCTCTCTCTCTGGAGGAGAACAGAATGATTTCTCCTCTTACAAATCTTTTGTGCCATTGTAATGTTCATCCTCCTTTCACACAACTTTTATTCTCCACAAATTTTTATCCAACTGGTTTTACATAGTTTGAAAATTGTAATTACATTTTCAACTTTTAATTAAAAATATCACTTGAGAGAAAGTATTTTGATATGCACATAATAATTTTCATACTCGTTATAATTAACAATTCATTAGCATCAGCACAAAACTATGGAAACTGGTATGAGATAGATTCGATGAACATTGCCAGAGTTGGGCACGCGATGGTAGTTTTGCCGAATGGTGATGTGCTGGTTAGCGGAAGTGAAGCAGACAGTATCCAATCAAGCGCTGAGATTTATGAATTCTCAACAGGTAAATGGCGTTATACCACACCGATGAATGTTCCAAGAGCTTTACATAACCTTGTTCTTTTAAATACTGGGAAAGTGTTAGCAATTGGAGGGTATAAAGAACAAAGCTGCGAATTATTTGACCCGCAAACAGAAACCTGGACAATAACGGATTCCATTCCAACATTTCGCTTTAATGGGCAAAGTGTAACGGAACTTTCTGATGGTAGAATAATGGTTACAGGTGGATTTTACGTTGATACCACTACCTGGGATTTTATAATTCTCAAAAATGTGGATATATATAATCCTATAACCGAAAGATGGGTACAAGGTACACCTATGCAACTTGAAAGAACAGAACATACTGCAACTTTGCTTAATGACGGGAGGGTTTTGGTTACTGGTGGTGAGACTAATAATTTTACTACCAGCCAATGTGAGATATATAATCCTAACACAAATAGCTGGGAACTCACGGGTAATATGCAGGAAGAAAGATCTGATCAGGCTGCAATCCGCTTAAATAATGGTAATGTTTTTGTAAGTGGTGGAAGTAACGAATCACCAATATTAAAATCTTGTGAAGTGTATTCATTTAATATGAATCAATGGTTCTCTGCTTCGGATCTTCTAGTTTTTAGAACTGAACATAGGATTTTTTATCTATCAAAATATGATCAACTTATGATAGTTGGCGGTGGTTTATTAGCTTTTGGTCCGGATACATGGGAGATGTGGGATCCTAATCAATTGATACCAATTTATTATGAATCCTTTCCGATTAACCAAATAATTGTTGATAACATTATTCAATTTCCGAATGAAAACATTTTCGTTTCAGGAGGATGGGAATTTCTATATAATCCCATGCCGGTGTTCTGGCCATCTTCAAGAAGCTGGATATTTGATATCACTTCTAATGTAACCCAGAATAATAACGATCAAAAATACTTCTCACTAAATCAAAATTATCCTAATCCTTTTAATCCTTCAACCACAATAAGTTATACTTTACAATCTCCATCAAAAGTAGAATTGAAAATCTTTGATTTGTTAGGCAAAGAAATTTCCTCTTTAGTAAACGATTACCAAATAGAAGGTGAATATAAAATTAATTTCAATGCAAAAAATCTCTCAAGTGGTATCTATTATTATCGTCTCACAGTAATGGAGACAGAGAAAAGTAATGGAATTACTTTTCAGCAAACAAAAAAAATGATCCTCCTGCGCTGATATTCCGGAGGATGAATTTTATTCTGATAACACTTAAAAAGGGAGAAAAAAATGAAAACCAGATATATTCTTTTCATAAGCCTGATATTTACTGTTTTATTAAACGGTTTATTGTTTGGGCAACTAGTTCAAATAACAGAACCAAATATGGTAAGCGAAGCAAATATTTATGAAGATCCGAACGGTACCCGTTACTCAGAACTCGTAACGTTTAAATTCAAGTATAAGATGGTTAATATGAACAGGGGTGAAGTTATCGTTAGTGAGAATAAAATTTTATATCCCGCTTTCAGACAATTACTCAACAGTTTAAGAAATCAGTTTGGAAATTTTGTAATTAAAAAGGCTATACCAGATGTAATTTGGGGCGATACTATCGGAGTCAATAAAAGAACAAATCAATCAGTAATAGTTAATGATCTATCCCAGATTTATAGAATTTATTTCAGTAATCCAGTGCCAACCGAACAAGTCGCAAATATTTTGAAAACTCATTCAAATGTGAAATATGCCGAAGGACCAATAATAGCATACTTAACAATTTCACCAAATGACCCTTGGTATTTGGATCAAAATTATCGTTGGTCTTTTAACGTAATTAATGCGGAAACTGCCTGGGATATTACAAAAGGTTCCCCCTTAATAGGAATAGGTATGAACGATCTTTTCGGCGGAGTATCTCAATTACATGAAGATTTAGGCAGTAAGGTGGTTTGGCATAATCTTACCAGTTTTGGAAATCACGGTATCATTACAGCTGGCGTAGCTGGTGCTTTAACTAATAATAGTACTGATATTGCAAGCCTAGGTTGGAATATAAATTTATTATTAGACATGTGGGGAGTCACAGGAGTAAGAAACTTAGTTCGAATGGGAGCGGATGTTATTAATTTCAGTTGGATTTCATATTCACCATCATCCTCATTGAGAGATGCAATAGAATATGCATTACAACACGGAAGACTTTGTGTTGCATCGGCTGGGAATGATTGGCCTACTCCTCCAGTTGTGGTTTACCCAGCAGCATATAATTTTGGCAGCTTAGGGCAGGTAATAGCAGTAAGTGCCACTATGTTAACAAATGGTGTTGAAGACTGGGTAACTAATTTTAATTATAGTCCCGGAACAGATCCAATTAACGACCCAACGAATGCCTTTATTGATTGCTCTGCACCGGGTACAAATTATAGAGCTTTAAGTGGTGCCGCTCCAACAGGCACAGTTCATATCTGGGCAGGTACTTCTATCTCAGCACCATTCGTTAGTGCATTGGTTGGGTTAATGTTATCGGTTAACAGCACTCTTACACCAGCACAGGTTTACGATATTATCAAAAACACAACCGATAGGATTGGCAGTAATCCTTATAGTGGTATTGGCTGGAACCGTTATTTAGGTTATGGAAGAATTGATGCTGCCAATGCTGTCAATGTAGCTAACGGTGCACCGCCAAAACCAAGAGGAGTAAATGTTACAACCAGCCCTAATTTGCACCCATTTATAACCTGGGAACCAGTTCCAAATGCAGTTTCTTACAGAGTAGAAAAGTATGTTACTTATGAAATAGGGTGGGTTCAAATAGCCCAAGTTTCAGGAACTAATTATGAGGATTTAAATGAATCCATCTGTGTGCCTCCACCAGGTACTCAATGTGTAGAAGGTCACTGGGTTTACTATCGGATAAAAGCCGTGAATAACCAGGCTAAGGTATCTGTACCTTCGCTTAAGGCAGGTATTATTGTGAGTGGTGGTATGCCTGATAAAATTAGCGTCGAACCTCCAAGTAACAATATGCCAACGGTTTATTCCTTAAGTCAGAATTATCCAAATCCATTCAACCCAACAACTACGATAAATTACTCAATTAAAACAGCGGGCTTAGTAGCACTTAAAGTTTACGATGTATTAGGAACTGAAGTAGCCGAATTGGTAAACGAAGTAAAAGAATCTGGAAGTTATTCTGTTACTTTCAATGCATCAGAACTGCCAAGCGGAATTTATTTCTACACTCTAACTTCAGGGAACTTTATGGACACGAAGAAATTACTTTTGTTAAAGTAAAATTTCATCTTAAGATATGCCATCCGTCAGCTGACGGGTGGCATATCTACATCCAAAATATCTTATACAAAAACAAAATAATCTGTAACTTAGTAAATAAAAGTCTTTATGATATTCTCATTTACTAATAAATATGCCCAGAATAAAAATCGAACTTCCCGAAAAATTTATTTTCAAAACTGAAATTCCAATCAGGATAACAGACATTAACTATGGCGGGCATCTCGGGAATGATTCTTTGCTTTCCATTATACACGAAGCAAGAGTTAGAATTCTCAAACATCTCGGTTACTCCGAATCCAATGTTGAATGTTCTGGAATAATAATGATTGACTCAGCTATTCAGTACAAGTCAGAAGGATTTTATGGTGATGAACTGCTCGTTGAAATTGCTGTTAATGATTTTACTGGAATTGGCTGTGATTTTGTTTACAGGATAACAAATAAAAATACATCGCAAGAAATCGCTCTCGCAAAAACAGGAATTGTCTTCTTCAATTATCAAAAAAGAAAGACTGCACCTGTGCCTCCGGAATTTAAAATGAAGATTGAGGAATTAAGCTGATGGGGATTTACTCGAATACA
>JACAFA010000011.1 GCA_013388525.1 Ignavibacteriaceae bacterium
AATGCTGTATTCGATTACCAGAATGATGTTGAAGTCGAAGATCCAGTGGTCAATATTTCAAATCCGCTGATAAGTGACCATGAAATATTTGGTTCATTTAATAATACCTACTCAAATGACCCACCGGATGTTTTTGAAAAATTAAACGTTTATGGATGGAATGGAGAAAGTTATGCTATTTTAAAATTTACAATCACCAATAGAGAATCATCTCCATTAGAAGGTGCCTTAATTGGTCTCGATATAATTCCGTATTTGGACGCTGAGTATGGTTATGATACCGTTACCTATGATGGCACTAACAAGATAATTAGGTCGCATAGAGGTGCAACAAATGTCGGTTACAAACTATTATCGCATAATCTTGCTTCCCTTTATTCTTTTGAATGGTACGCAGATTATTCCGTAGATTCAAGCTACTGGAATTGGATGACTTACGGTTCGATACAACCACAATATGTATCAAATACGGCTGATGGTCCTGTGACTATTACAGCACAAGATCCAATAATACTTAATACAAATGATTCAATTATTGTTTACTACGCTGTTTCTGTTGGGGCCAATGAAGCTGAAATGATTTCAAATATGAATGCAGCTGTTCAAAAGTATTATTCGATAACCTCAGTTGAAGCAGATCATAACTTAATTCCGAATGAATATGTACTTGAGCAGAACTATCCGAATCCATTCAATCCATCTACAGCAATTAAATTTGGTATTCCTGAAGCTTCGAATGTCAGATTAAAAATATTTAACACACTCGGTGAGGAAGTTGCTGAACTCGTAAATGAATATCATGAAGCAGGGACTTACACCTATCGATTCGATGCATCTAATCTTACTTCAGGGATTTATGTTTACACTTTGCAAACTGGAGATCAGGTTATCTCAAAGAAAATGACTTTGGTCAAATAAAATTAATTGTTTCAGTAGTACAGATTAATAATCTGTGCTACTGATTGTTTTATTAGTATGGAACGATACAAAGAAATAACTGATAAAATAAAAAGTAAGTACGACTCACTTCCTAAGAATCATCGGAAGATTGCCGACTTTTTCATAAACAATTTTGATAGAATCCCATTTCTTAATGTACAGGAATTATCAGAATCAACCGGTGCAAGTGTTGCTTCAATCGTAAGGTTTGCTCAGCGTTCCGGTTATAAAGGATTCAGTGAATTAAGAGATTCAGTTGCTGAATCTCTTCAGAAAGGTTTGAATAATAAAGAAATCTTTCCGCTTCTTAAAAAACGAAAAGCAGAAGATGATCTTTTAACTGAAGTAGCAAATCTTGATATAAAGAATATAAATGATACTCTCAATCTTATAGAAAGAAAATCTTTTAATTATATAATTGATAGAATTCTTTCTGCTGACAGAGTAATGACAGGAGGGCTTGGGATTTCCTATTTACTTGCCGAAATTCTTGCTTACCAGTTAACTCAGGTTGGAATAGATTCAAGTCCATTAAAACATACTCATACTCTATTTCACGAACATGTTCTTTTTCTTAAATCAAAAGATTTGTTGATCCTGTTTTCATTTCCGCCATATTCAAAAGAAACGGTTGACCTGGCAAGATTTGCAGAGGAAAGAAAGGTCGATGTAATTGCAATTACTAATAAGCCGGCATCTCCAATAACATTTTATACAAAAGCTAACTTGATTGTTGAAAGCAGAAATATGCTTTTTACAAATTCATTTGCTGCTATCTCTGTTTTAATAAATGCTATAGCGACTTCTTGTGCTGTTAAAGACAAAGCACGTGCAAAAAAAATATTGAAAGAATCAGAAAAAATCGCTGTTAGCCAAAACCTGATTATTAGCGGGAGCTGAATATGAGAAAATTATTACTATTACTATTTATTACATCTCAATTTATTTATGCCGGCACCACCGGTAAACTTTCCGGATCAGTTAAGGATGCACAAACAGGTGAACCTCTTGTTGGTGCAAACGTTATTGTTGAAGGAACCGATTTCGGCGCTGCAACCAATGTTGATGGTAATTTCGTTATTCTGAATATTCCTCCGGGCAATTATTCTGTTAAAATAAGCTACATTGGATATCAGTCAAGGCAGGTAACAGATGTTCAGATTATTGTTGACCAGACAACACTTCTGCCTGTCGTTTTAACTCCTGAATCAATTGAAGTTCAGGAAGTTGTAGTTACTGCTTCCACTCCAATGATACAGAAAGATGTAACCAGCAGTGTATCTGTAATCCGCCGGGACCAGATTGAATCACTTCCTGTTTCTAATTTTAAAGATTTATTATCTCTTCAAGCTGGTGTAGTAGAAACCGGAAGTAATAATTTGCATGTTCGTGGAGGTCGTTCAAATGAAGTTGCTTATCTCGTTGATGGAGTTTATGTGAAAGATCCTTTACTCGGCGGATTAAGTTTGGAAATCGGAAACGATGCTATCCAGGAAATGAGCTTACTTAGCGGTACTTTTAATGCTGAATACGGTAATGCACTCAGCGGTGTAGTAAATATTGTAACAAGAGATGGAGAGGATAAGTTTGCCGGCAAATTTGAAGCAAGAACAAGTGAGTTTGGAATTGACCGATATACCAGTCTCCATGAATCACGTGTTAATGGCAGTCTGAGCGGTCCCTTATTTACTAACGATTTAAACTTTTTTATTTCAGGAGAGGTTGATAATCGTGGCAGTTATTTACCTTACGGATATGGAAAGTTTAGTTCCTTCTTTACAAAACTTACAACTACTGTATTTCCTCTTGCAAAAATTTCTTTGCAGAACAGAGGAAGCATTGGAGACAGACAAAATTACAGCCACGCATTTAAATATATTCCTGAACAATACCCAAAAATAAAAACTGACAGCTGGCAGAGTTCACTTACCTTTACACATACTACAGCCAACAATTTCTTTTATGATTTCAAAGCTTCTTACTTTAACCAGGGATATTTTTCAGGAATTGATAAAGATACTTCACGTTATTTGCCTACCAGTGAATGGATTTATTTTAGTGAATACGGAAACGGTTTTGAGTTTTATAAGATTACTGATACTCTTGAATTAACCGACAGCAGAACTGTTACAGCAGATTTTAAACTTGATGCTGTATGGCAGATGAATGAGTTTAATGAAATAAAATTTGGTGGACAATTTCAGCAGCACTGGCTGGATTTATATTATGTTTATGATCCAAAGCGTAACTTCCCTTATTATGATGATTATTACACAAAACCATTTGAACTTGCAGCATACATACAGGATAAAATTGAGTTAGCTTACCTTGTTCTTAATCTTGGATTGAGATGGGATTATTCTAATGCAAATGTAACTTATCGTGCTGATCCACTCGATCCAAACACAACAGTTCAATCAGGACCGAAATCACAACTTTCTCCAAGGATTGGAATCGCTCATCCGATATCTGACAGAACAAAACTGCATTTTGCTTATGGACATTTCTTTCAGATTCCTGAATTCCAATATCTTTTCGAAAATAATCAATATGATTTGAATGTAAGAGAGCCATTATTTGGTCAGGCAGATCTTGATGCTGAAAGAACTATTTCTTATGAAGTCGGAATCTCACATCAGTTCTCTGATAGAATTGCAGCACATGTAACAGCTTATTATAAGGATATTATTGGATTGATTGGAACACGATATTATTTCCCGTTTGTTGACGGCAGATATACAGGCTACACACTCTATGTAAATGAAGACTATGCAAACGTTAAAGGATTTGAAGTTACTCTTGATATCAGACCTGACAGATATTTTTCCGGTGGATTGACTTATACATATATGGATGCAAAAGGAAGCGCTTCTTCTGAAACTGAACAATATCCAGGCACATCAGAATCTACTCAGTTATATTATCTTGATTTTGACAGGACTCATGTTTTAAATGCCTCTGCAACTTATCAAATTCCGAATGGTGAAGGTCCTTTAATATTCGGAGCTCCAATTCTCGAGAATATTGATTTAAGCCTAATTCTCAGAGCCAGTTCGGGTGCACCATATACACCATCCGGAAGAGATGTAGGATTTGTAGAAAGAAATTCCTTAAGGCAGCCGGGAATCTACAGCATCGATATGATCTTAGGTAAATCATTTTTTATAATGCAATCAATTGAGATGAGAATATTTGCAGAAATTTATAATCTCACGGATCATCAGAATATTCTTTATGTCTATCCTGATACCGGCGATCCGGATTTTACATTTGAAGGCGGTCAATCAGAAGAATATATGCAGGATCCTTCTAACTACGGTCCGCCGAGAACTATAAGGCTTGGTGCTTCAATAAGATTTTAAATGTTCATAAATGAAATTGGATACAAAATGAAAAAAATCATTTTAATTTTATTATTAATTCTGTCATCAACTCTTCTGAATGCCCAGGAAGGAAGAGATGGCGGTGAATTAACTCCTGATGATCTTAACAAAGTACTAGGCATTGAAGATCGCGCAGCAGGAATTCACAATGCAAGTAACATCGGTTTGTTCTTTGAGAACAGGGGAAAATTATATCCAAGACGATTAACTCAGGGACCATCTGGTGAGTTTCCTATAAACAGCACAAAACATTACATCTATCGTATCAATCAATTTGCTGGAATTCCGGGCAATGTTGTTCAGGCTAGATATACAACAAACGAAGAATGGGAAGCTGTTGGTGGATACCATCTTAAGGATTCTGCGAGAATTGCTTTTAGTGATAACCCCGTTTACTGGCATCCAACTCTGGGCTGGCCAGTAAAAGATGCAAATGGAAATGACTTAATTCTTTCTGATCAGGATAGCTATTGCGTGTATAATGATAGCAACAATACAGTTTCCATCCTGGGAATTCAAATTGCTCAGACAGGTTATGCATTCGGAGTGACCTTCGCAAAAAATATTATCTTTTATAAATATGAAATAACCAACCACGGTTCACAGGATCTTGAGGACTTTTATTTTTGCTTATATATCGATTGTGATGTTGGCAATGTAAGCGGTGGAATTCCCGAATATGATGACGACCGGATAGATTTCATTAAGGAACAAAGCCTCGTTTACTTTTTCGATGATGGGATTTCTTCCGAATGGCCCGGAGGCAAGACAGGATTTTTCGGTGCGATGTTCATCAAAACTCCGGAAGTGAATGGAATTGAACTTGGCGCAACTGACATGCATTATAATGTTTATAATGATGATTATGATATTGATTCAATGCAATATGGAATTATGTCCAGCGACCCTGATCTATATAATTCATCAGTCGGTTCAAAATACTTTCATATTGGTGGTAATCCGGATTTACACTTTGATGATCCCGCAACAATACCAGCTTCAGGATTGGATCTTCTGGCTTATCTGAGTTCCGGACCTTATACACTTGGCAGAAATGATACATTGATTTTTATAACTGCTTTAGTTGCAGGTGAAACTGAAGAAGAATTGTTACTTTCTGCAGCAACAGCAAAGTCAACTGTTGTAGCTAATTTTCAACTGCCTAAACCTCCGCTTCGTCCCAATTTATCTGGTATTGCAGGAAATATGCAAGCAACTTTGTACTGGGACGACATTGCTGAATACACTCTTGATGAATTCAGCGGCAATTATGATTTTGAAGGTTACCGGTTATATAGAAGTAATGATAGAGGTATCACCTGGACAAAGCTTGCTGATTATGATCTCACTAACTCTACTGGTGAAAACACTGGTCTGCAGTACAGTTTCACTGATACAACAATTATTAATGGGTTTGAATATTGGTATACAATTACTTCCTATGACAGAGGAGATACTCTTGTCGAGAGTCTTGAATGTCCGCTCGGAACAAATATCGATGCTATAAATCTGGTTTCAATAATTCCGAGAAGTGATGCAATAGGTAGAACACCGGTTTCAGTAATTGAAAATCAACATATCGGTTCCGGTGAATCAAACTATGTGCTTAATGTTGAACCTATTGATGACCAATCATTAGCAGGTAATGAATACAGAACTTCATTCGGGTTCATTTCGAAAAAAGAAAATGGAAATTTAGCTACCGCAGTTACTATCACAATTACTGATTCTGCACAAACAAAACCTTACAAATACGGAATTAAGTTTAACAGTTCAACTAATTTTGATGTTGTTAATTTGACGACCAACGAAATAATCAGAGACGGATACAATTATCCTTTTGGAGGCAGGGAAGTCAGTATTACGGGTTACGGGCTTAGAATCGGCATGTTTGATGATCCAAATGCAACAGAAGACGAGAGGCCGCAGGGTGGTGATTTGATCGTTGTAGATTTTTCTATAACTGTTGAACGAAACAGTGAATTAAATGTAATTGAGAACCGAGGCTTTATGATTGATCAAACTCAATCAACGGGTGATGGAATTATTTTTTCATTGTCTCCTCCGGAAATTATTCAGTCAGTTTCAAGAATTGGAGGAACGGATAACGTTGATTTGACCTTTGAAGTAATTGATGAATCACTTGTGAAAAGTGCATTGTATATTATTTCAATTGACGGTAGTGGAAAAGACACAACAGGAAACGGATATGTAATTATTTCTGTTTCTGAAACTCCGATTGTTGCTGATACTCTTTACACATTTGGCACTTTTGATTTTGATGGTATTCAGGGAAGAATAGAATTTCCAAGTGATAATCCTCCATCACCCGGAAATAAATTTTCATTGGAAACAGTGAAACCTGAATTACCGGATGTAAGAGATAAATATTATTTCCGTCTTGAAGGAGCGAAAGTTAATAACACACAAATAGCTCAGGATATAAACAAAATACGTGTTGTGCCTAATCCATATGTAGTAGCTTCACTTTGGGAACCCGAATATGGAGAACTGAGAAGAGAGCCTTTGAGACAAATTCAATTTATAAACCTTCCGCCGGAATGTACAATTTACATTTTTACCGTTGATGCAGATTTGATAAAAACACTTTATCACAGCTCAACTAACGGAACGGAAGTCTGGGATCTGCGGGCTGAAGGTGGAAGAGAAATTGCTGCAGGAGTTTACATTTATCTTGTGAAAACACAGGATACAGAATATCTCGAACGATTCGCTGTAATAAAATAATTACAGGATTTTATTCAGGAGAAATTTATGAAAAAGTTTTTACCAATTATTTTAAGCCTTACATTTTTGTGTATCGCCTATCCGCAGAATCCAAACCTCGGAACAGGTGGTGCACAATTTTTGCAAATACCAATTGGTGCAAAAGCTGAAGCAATGGCGGGGGCTGTTGTCGGTTATATCGATGATGCGTCTTCAGTGTTTTGGAATCCTGCAGGTATGGTCAAAGTTAAAAATGTTGAAGTCTTTTTTTCTTACATGGATTGGCTGACTTTGTTCGATCACAGTGCTGCCTCCATCGTATATAATGTTGAAGATGTTGGAGCTTTCGGTGCGAGCCTGATTATGTTTAACACAAATGAAATGGAAATTACAACAGAGATAGAACCAAACGGAACAGGAAGATTTTTTGATGCAGGTGATATGGCAATCGGTGTTAGTTATGCCCGATATTTAACCGATAGATTTAGTGTAGGACTCACGGCAAAATATGTTTACCAGCAAATCTGGAACGAAACTGCAAGTGGTCTTGCTTTCGATATCGGAACTCAGTACAGGCTTGATTTCCAGAACCTGACGATAGCAATGAGTATGACAAATTTTGGAGGCGATCTCAGGTTCGATGGACCCGACCTCGATATTAATTATGAAAGAACAGATATTAATCCTCAGTCACGAATTATTCCCGGCAGATTACAAACAGAGGATTATCCTTTGCCTTTACACTTCCAGGTAGGAATTGGCTTTGACATTTTTGAAGCTGACTTTGTAAAGATGAAAGGTGCTATCGATGCGAGTCATCCAAATGATAATAGCGAGAGAGTTCTTTTTGGAACTGAGTTTTCATTCTTCGACAGATTTTATGTTCGCGGAGGATATAAACTAAACTTTGATGACCAGAAATTTGCGTTCGGAGCCGGGGCTAACGTTCCGATATCAAGCAGTGCAGTATATTTTGATTATGCTTATTCAGTGTATGATTTATTGCCAGGTGTTCACAGGATATCAGTCAATTTAAGTTTTTAGAATGGGGATATTTCTTAAAATAGTTTACTTACTTGCTCTTATTATTTCTCTTACGATTAACCTCTTCCCTCAAGGGTATGTGTGTGCGGTTGGCGGCGGCTCAGAAGATTATAATAGCTGGAGTGATGCGCCTTATAGCTGGATAGTACAAAAATCTGATAGTGGTAAAATAATAATCCTTGGTGTTAGCTCTGCTACATCCTGGCTGCCTGATTATTTTATGTCTTTAGGAGCAGATACAGCATTCAACAAAACAATCAGCTCAATTGCAATTGCAAATCTTCAGGAAACTTATGATGAACTAATCACAGCAAAAGCAATTTTCATTCGCGGTGGTGATCAATGGGATTATATCAGTTTATGGAAAGGGACCAAAACTGATTCAGCAATTAATTATATTTTTCAGAATGGAGGTGTGATAGCAGGAACAAGTGCCGGGCTTGCTGTTCTGGGAGATGTTGATTTCAGCGCACAAAATGGATCAGTCTATCCAGATGAATCACTTCTAAATCCATTTAATAATTATATGAGATTCGAAGATAACTTTCTCAATCTTGTGCCGGATGTTATATTCGATTCACATTTCATCGAGCGAGCAAGGCACGGAAGATTAATTGCAATGCTATACAATCGTTATTTCAGTACAGGAAGAAGTCTGATTGGAATTGGCGTTGATGACAGAACAGCTTTTTGTGTCACACCAGATGGAATTGGTGAAGTGATGGGAAGCGGTGCTGCTTCAATTTTTACAATTGATAATGAAACAGTTCTTGAGCCTATCAATTCTGGTAATTATACTTTAGAAAGATTAAAATGTGAACAGCTAACAAAAGGCTGGAAGTATGATCTGAACAACAAACAAATTTCTTATATGCCGCCTTCCGCAAAAGAAGTTGATACACAAAGGCAAACGGAATATCCTTTAACTAATATTTGGCTAACCGGATCTGAAAATATTTCACAGCATATTCAACCGAACTTTACCGGCTATCTTTCTAATGTAAATACCACGAAGACAATAATCTTTTCACATCCGGGGTTTGCAGCTCAACTTACACCAATAAAAAATTATCTTGATCAATCTTCCATCAATTATGAAATCATTTACTTATCACCATCTATATTAAATGATGCTTCAACTGCTCAGTTAATAAACTCAGCAACAAATTTTGTTTTTGCCGGCGATTCACTGAACATTATTTCTTTTCTGAAAGATATTTCAACAATAGTTGGTGAAACCTTTAGGGAGAAAAGTGTTTTCTTTAAAACTCCGCAATTCTTCTTTGGAAAATCCGGAAAAACTACAAGTCAATTCTATACTGATAATCTTTACACAGATGTTTATGCTGCATATCGCGGAAAGATGACAAATAATCCCGGATTAAATTTATTTGGTGATCTGATGTTTGAGTCTTCTTTATTTGATGACAGTGATTTTTATGAAAACAGAATGTCATCAGTGTTGTGGGGATTGATGAGAAACCGAAAACGCTTCGGAATTTATTTGCATGGAAATGCAATGGCATTATTGAACTCAGATGAAAAAATGGTTCGGGCATACGGCACAATGCCACCGATTTATATTGATGCATCACAAACAAGCTGGGTTGATTCTTCTACATTTCTTGGAAACAATGCTGTGGGTCCAAGGCAGGTTGTTGCCATGAATAATATCCGTTATAACATTACAACTTATGATGGTAACGGTTATTCCATCCCGGAAGGTAGGTTTGAATCCAGTCTTTCAGTAGATGACGAAGTAAATGAATTTCCGCATGATTACATTTTATTACAGAATTATCCGAACCCATTCAATCCGGTTACAGTTATTACTTATCATTTATTTATTGGTGGGAAAGTGAGTTTAAAAGTTTATGATATAATTGGAAATGAAATAACAACACTCGTGAATGAAGAAAAACCTGCTGGCAATCACAAAATAATTTTTGATGCATCGTATCTGTCAAGCGGTGTCTATTTCTATCGTCTCTTTTTTGGAGATAAGTCAACAACGAAATCTATGATACTACTGAAATAATATGACTAAATATTTACCCCTGCTTTTAATCTTTTCCACTCAACTCTTTGCACAGCCCACACCTTTGGAAAAAAACAAATATGAAAAGCTGACTTCTTATGATGAACTAACAGAATTTATTTATCAGCTTGATGAATCATCACAATTGCTGAAAGTTGACATAATCGGAAAATCTGTTGAAGGTAGAAATCTTTATGCTCTTAAATTTTCCAATTCAATTTTCGGAGAAGATACTTCTAAAATTAAAGTGTTGATATTTGCTCAGCAGCATGGCAACGAGCAATCCGGAAAGGAAGGTGCATTATTACTATCGCGGGAGTTACTTAAAACTGAGAAAGAATATTTATTTGACAAAATTGACCTTGCTTTGATTCCACAGATGAATCCTGATGGCTCAGAAATAAATGTAAGACGAAATTTTAATGGTGCAGATTTAAATCGTAATCATTTAATACTTACTGAACCTGAAACAATTGCACTTCACAAATTATTTGACACGTACTTGTTTGAGGCTACCATGGATGTTCACGAATATTATCCTTATACGGAAGATTATATAAACTATGGTTACGTAAAATATTTTGATGAACAGGTCGGAACGACAACAAATCCTAATGTATCTATAAGAATCAGAAGATTTAGCAATGATGAATATCTTACTTACATCAAAAAGTTTTTGAATGATAGAAATTTCTCGTTTCATAATTACATACCGGGAGGACCTCCGGAAATTAATCTTATCAGGCACAGCACTTATGACATCAACGATGGACGACAAAGTCTCGGAATTCAAAATTCTTTTTCCTTTATACAGGAAGGGAAGAATGGCAGAGATTCAATTGACAATATTCAAAGAAGAGCGGAAGGTCAGGCAGCTGGAATGATGGGATTTCTTTTATTTATTTATGAAAACGTTTACAAAATTAAATCGCTGGTTAAACAGGAAAGAGAGAAATTAATTTTAAGTAGCATAAATGAAAACGTGGCAATGCAGATGGATCATATAAAAACCGGTGAGCAATTAAATCTCACTCTTCATTCACTAAGTACAGACTCAGACACAGTTATTATTGTTAATGATTATCGACCCGTTGTGAATTCGATTTATGATGTTAAAAGACCACTTGGATATCTGATTCCCAAAAGTTTTACTGAATTATATGACTGGGCAATAAGACAAAATTTAACAATAACACCTTTTCAACTGACTCAGGATAAATCAGTTCAGGAATATTATATAAGCGGTATTGATTCAATAGATTTTGAAGGTGATACAGTTGTAAACCCGAATGTTGAATTAAGAGAAGTTGTTGAAAAGATAATTGAAGAAGAATATTACTTTATCCCTACGAATCAAATAAAAAATAATCTGATTGTTACTGCGCTTGAACCGAAATCAATTTTAGGTTTGGTGACTTATAAGCAATTTGCTCATCTGCTGAAAGCAAATGAATATTTTCCAGTACTGAGAGTAGTAGCTAAAAAATGAAAATTTTTTTAGTATGTAAACGTACTATCTACAAAAACTTTTTTACCTTCAAACAAAGTCAATAACACTTTTGCCTGGTGGATTTCAGTAGCTGAAATTTCAAATATATTTCTATCAATTATAATCAAATCAGCTTTTTTCCCAACTTCGATTGATCCGGTTTCCTTTTCCAGAAAATT
>JACAFA010000031.1 GCA_013388525.1 Ignavibacteriaceae bacterium
CGACTCTTTATAAATTTTCATGTAGTTATTATAACGCTCTTCTGAAATCTCTCCGCGTTTAACTGCTTCCAGAACTGCGCAGCCGGCTTCGACTGTGTGAGTGCAGTCCTTGTATTTGCATTGATCTGACAACTCATCAATTTCATTAAACGTATCACCGAGACCGGACTCATTCGAGATCACTCCCAGTTCACGCATTCCCGGGTTATCTATAATTATCGCTCCGTTTTCCAGAACAATTAGTTCGCGGCGAGTGGTGGTGTGTTTTCCTCTTCCGTCTTTCTCTCTTATTGGCTGTGTTTTGTACAGGTCCTGATGAACTAAATTATTCAGCAAAGTTGTTTTGCCGACACCGGACGAACCAAGCAGGCAGTAAGTTTCAAATGGTGTAAAGAAAGTTTTAACATTTTCGATATCGCTTGCGTTGTTGTTACTGAAAGATGCAATCGTAATATCAGGCAGAATTTTACGGATTTGATTTTTCTTCTCTTCTATTTCATCTCCGCTTATAAGATCACTTTTACTTAAGAATATTGCCGGGGTTATTTTTCCTTCGTTAATCATTACGAGGTAGCGCTCGAGTCTTCGCAAGTTAAAGTTGGAATCGAGTGACTGCATAATTATCGCAATATCAATATTCGCAGCGATAAGCTGGAACTCAACTTTTTTGCCGGATGCTTTTCTTTTTAGTAATGATTTACGCGGAAGTATTTCGTGAATGATTGCCAGTTCATCATCATCAAACAATTTTGCATAAACCCAATCACCAACAGCAGGCAGATCAAGCGAGTCCTCTGAATTAAATAAAAACTTTCCTGTAAGCTCAGCATAAATATCTTTTACACCGTTTGAAACAACAAAGCTGTTTTTATTTACGCTTATTACTCTTGCAATGTTGAAATTGGTTTTTGATAAATTAACTTTATCCTGAAACCAATTGTTGAAGCCGAGGGATTCAATCGCGTTCATAAATTATGTTAATAGATTTTTTAGGGGATAAATTGAGTTTTTTCATCTCTTTTTACCAGAAGTAATTTATTACACCGATTATTGTCAATAAAACTTGTTGAAAATCAATGACTTAAGAGCCTTTTATTTTTTAAGCCACAAAGATTGGTGTGTTTTTACACGTGCTTTTTGTCAATAAAATACTTTCGGAATTTCTTACCACCAGCAGTGCTAACTTCACCTATCTTGACAAGCCAGTAAAGAACAGCCCTTAATTTTCTAACCGGAATTTCCTTGCCAATTCGGGAATGGATATTCTCAATCAAACTCATAGGGTAATTTTCTAAGTCTTCGATAATAAGTTGCTTAAGTCTGTGCTCTTCTATTTGTTGAAGGTTTGTTCTTTCTAAACTCGTTCCTTTTAAAACAGCAGGATTAATGTAGTACTGAGTTCCTTTGGTTTTTCCTTTTGTAAGCACTATTTCATACTCAAGTAATCTGCCCAACCAGTACTTTATTTGTTTGTCATTATTACTCTGAATCTGTTTCGAAAATTCAGTGGCAATTATACTTTTGTATTGTGCAATAATTCCTAGGCAAATAATTTCCTTCTGATTGAGTTGATACTGGTTTTTGATTTTTTCCACAAGAGTAATAACATCAACACTTGTAATTTGCTTATAGATGGTTACTATTACTCTGTCATCCCCTTCTTTTACAGCAGGAGGTTTTTTAGCCTCACTTAAAAGAATTTCATACATTTTGTCATAACCGCTGCCTTCTCTTTCCATTAAATTTAAATCGTAAAAGATTTTTGATAGATGCTCATTACGTTTAATCGATTGATGTAATATATTATTTGGTGTAACGCCCAGTGGTAATAAACCCGGGTTGTGAATTTCTAACCTGTCTGAAAACAAATTGATGAATATATCACCCCTGGTTGTGTAAGGTCTATGAACCAAAGCATTGGCAAGTAATTCTCTGATTACATTTTCATTGTAATTATAAATCATTTTACGACCAAAAATACCTTCGGAAATTTCAATTCCTTCTTGCCATTCTGGAATTTTTTTCCAAACACTTTGTATTAATTCCATAGGATTCAATGAGAAATCGTCCCAAAGTTCTTTCTTGACTTTATTACCATTCTCATCGAATTTCAGAAATTGTATTACCGGCGCATAAAGTAGTTTTGCTCTTTGTTCCCTTGTCCCAACCCAAAGCAAACCTAAATTAGTTAGATAAGTACCGTCGAACATTAAGTAATAAGACAAGATTTCAGATGTGCTCTTGTTTTTAATAAAATCAGAAACTCTTTTTGAATTTCTTATTTCATTAACGAAATTTCCCAATTTAATTGGATCACAATCATCAATGCTTATCTTTTGTACAACTTTTGTCTCCCAATTAAATGCTGGTTTATCGTTGAATAACCTTTGAAGCTCATCAGGTAAAACCGGTTTACAATCATCAGCAATACGGATATAGTATCTTCCATCAGTCGTCGAAGCTACGCTGCTTACACTTGGGAAGATTTTTATCTCTATGTACTCTGAGCCATTAGCTGATTTTTTAAGTTCGATATTTGTACCAACACCTATAGTTAATTCGCTAATTCTTTTTCGTATTTCTTCTGCCTTGCTTATTTCTATTTTTTGATTAGCTGGGGGTGTATCAATGTCATCTTCAACACCTATCAATATGCTTCCACCTTTTGCATTTGCGAAGCACACACAATCTTTTGCCAACTCATTCCAATCAGGTTTTTCTAAGAAACGAATGGACTTCTTTTCATAAATTTGATTTTCATTCACAGTTGCAAAACCATTTTGAATTTTTCACATTCTTGTTTATAAAATACTTTTTATATCTCCGGGTCTAATATTTTAAACCAATTAACAATGACTTATGTTTTCTATTGAGAGAAAGTTAAAAAATAAAACATAATTTTCAACTAATCAGTTTGTTGATGTAATCCGGAAGAAGAATTCCCGACTTAAGTTTTGGATCTTCTTTCGGCTGTTCGAATTTTTTTGAAAATGGTATAACACCTGCCCAAACCGGTAAATCATAATCTTCTTCTTCATCCTTTGGTGGTCCGGTTCTTATTTTTGCTGAAGCTTCATCTATCTTAAGTGAAACAACTGAAGTTGCATTAAGCTCTTTTTCGTTTGGCTTTCTTGCATCATTCCATCTGCCCGGAATGATGTGATTTGTTATTGCTTCCAGCGCATTGAGTTTTTCATTTTTATTTTCAATCAATTTGCCTTTACCAAAAATCACTGCAGACCTGTAGTTCATTGAATGGTGAAAAACTGATCGTGCCAGAACAAGCCCATCTAAAATTGTAACTGATACAGCTATTTCCTCTCCGCTGGAAATTTGTTCAAGAAGCCGGCTGGCTTTTGCTCCGTGAAAAACAAGATGATCGTTTATTCTTGCGTGAATAGTTGGAATGATAAACGGGTGTCCGTCCTGGATAAAGCTGATGTGGCAATACAAAGCCTCATCAATAATTTTATTGATTGTTTCAGAATCGTAAAATCCTCTTTCCGGAATGCGATTGACTTTTATTTTTTTACCTGGTTTGTGTCTCAATTATATCACCTTAAAAAAACTTTAAATCAACTATCAAAGTCTAGAAGTTGATCATGTTTTGTAAAAATTAATTAACTATTAATAATTCGTAATCAAAAGAGTGACGGCTCTTGACAAGTAACCTGATTTTCAATTTTTAGGTTGTCAAATTGCCAACTTTCATCCTTTAACCATGCCTCACTAAGTGAAAACGAGTTCAAGAATCTACTGTTATTCATTCGAGCTTTATTTTTAATATCTTTCTCAAGCAGTTCAGAAAGTGGATGGGCAATTTCATAACGTAGAAATGGTTCTTTGATTTTAAGTGCCCGTGTTCTTATTGCTCCAACTGAAATATCCGCAAGTTGCATAAACTCCGTGATGAGATCCTTTTCGCGGTAACTATTTTTATCGATTGGGCAAATTCTTGAATCTTCCTCAAAAAGAATGTTATCTCGTATCTCCCTTCTCAGTCTATCCAATATCTTGACGCCATCATAACTTCTATTAAAATTTTTTTCAGGATGATCTACATAAATATTACCAATTTTCATCAAATCTTTGAATAAAAAATGACACCCCCCCTTTAATCCCATTCTAAAAGTTGCCTCAACTTTTTTAGAATAACTCATATCGGAGAACATACTTTTTAAACAATCCTTTTCCCTTAGTACAACATACTTTACGCCTATCTTATTAGCCGTTCCCTTTATCTTTCTATAAACAGGAGTATCAGTTTTATGGCCAAGATAAATGTCCGCATCTATTTTCTGTTCTTGTAATGCATAATGAAGAATAGTAATCCAAGATTTTATTAACCTAACTTTTTCTGAATTCGATTTCGTCTTTTTATTTACACTTGTGTAATAAATTGGGTGAAAGTAATTTAAATTTGTTCTTGCTTCAAGTAATAGATTAAGAAGGTTTAGCTGGTTCATTCTTGGTATGAAAATAAAGGAGTGCCAGAACCCACCCTCCTTACATTCATCGTAAAAAACATCATAAGAAAATGTAGATTCAACCCCCATTAAATGAATCCTTTATTTTACTCACGACAGTCTTTTCAAATTCTTATTTATAAATTATTTTTTCTTTCGGTTGTACGGTGATTGATTCGTGGGCTTTAGTGAAATATTTTTTTCACTCGCCTTACTACGAATTGAATCTTCAGTTCGCCCTAATTTTAAACCTATTACACGTGTTGGTGTATTCTCTTTCGCAAGATGCCGTAAATTTGAAACTTCAGATGAAGTCCATGTCTTGCCTGAATTTCTATTGTATTTTGCCATTTTAATTCTCCTCTATTATTTCTTCAAGATCTTCTTCGGGTGTTTCTTCTATGAATTTGCTGCTTTCTTCTTTTATTTTTTTAGCTGCAAGTTGAACATATTCATTGTATCGTTCAAAGAAAGAACCCTTTAATTTCTCATCATGGAATAAACCCCAAGCAACAGCAATACTTTTATGTATATGCATTTGAACTGCAATGCCAGAACCAGATTCAACTTCTTTTCCAATAGTTTTGTCTGATTGTTCTGCAGCTTTGAACATTGGGTGACCAACGTTATAAATTATTTCTTGCTCATCGGCATTTACCCAAGCTTCCGCCAATTCGTTAGGTTCATCTACAGGCCTAATACGCCACCTTGTCCCATCTATCCAGGCATCCATTGAACGAACAACAAAACGGTCTGTCTTTTCTAATTCTCGTTGATGTTTTTGATATTCGCCACGTTTTTCGCCATTTGTTTTTTGAGTTTGATTTTCTTCGTTTTGTTCGTGTGTCTTTCTTAAACCCCTTTTACCATTGTTAGAAATTTTAGAATCAAGTACTAATTTTTCCGTTTCAATTTTTTTACGTTTATTATTTTCATTTGCAACTTTCTTAATCTCTTCACTTCTTAGACTAGAAAGTATTTCTGCTGCTTGTCGTGTAATCTTTTGATGTCGTTTTTTAAGATTAGCTTCCTTTTGTGTTGTTGCTTCTTTTTCTAATACCTTATTAAGTTCCTCTATAACTATTTCTGAGAAAAAATATTCAAATGTCTTTTTCTCGTCGTTATCAATTAATCCTTGCCGATTTGTTGTATCCTCTAACTTTGGATTTTTTTGTGGATCAATATTTATATAGCCCATAATTTTATCAGCATTGATGTAATATCTCCAGCCTTTTGTGTTTCTTTTTGCTTTCAGTCTTAACCAATCATTATTTTTCTCGCCATATGGTTTAACAATAAACCCCGAACGATATAATTTTACACCAGTATGATCTGCTCTTCTACCGTGCTTTGAAGATGAGTGACTCTTGAGCCCCCCCTTATCAAAGTAAAGTATTCTGCCTGAAATCGGTCCGAAACTTTTAAAACTTTCCTGTATTTCATGATTACTTTCAAATTCATTATTTGAAGCAGTGATATTATCTAAACAGTCATCCAGAACGTTACCGTCTTTAATTTTCCTGCTATCTATTTTAATTACGTAATTATCATTCTCATCTACCTCGATAATTAGCTCGTGTGAAAACCCATCCTTGATAGAATTTTCAAGCTTGCCTGACAATGATACATCATCCTTTACATCAAAAATTATATTGAAGTTAGAAGATCTTTCATCGGGTGTAATCATTAGGCAAAGTTCTTCACGTACTTCTCCTATCATTTTAGATGACCAAGTTCTTCTTAGTTTTTTCATACGAATCTGAGTTCCGAACTCATAATCCTTTTCAACAAATTTAATTTCTTGTCTAGGCAGGAAGTTTATCAAAATGGGTGTGTTCTGAAATTTTGCGTTAGGTTTCTCAAACTCATCTGCATCAATAGTTGCTGCAAAAGCTATTGGCTCAACTTTAGTTTTACTTTTTACGACTACCTTTGCACCAATCTTGTCAGTTCCAAATCTACCCATACCCTTTCTTCCCAACATCGTCCTTCCATAAAATGGTGAGGTATGTTCTTTTTCCTTATGAGCAGTGCCAGGACACATCCAAAATTCTTCAAACTGACTATGAGTCATTCCATGTCCATTATCAGTAACAATTATTTCACCGTTATGCTTATTTACTTTGTCAAAAGTAATAAGCACTTCTGTTGCATCTGCATCGTAGGAATTTTTTACAATCTCGATGAGAGCAATCGTTTCAGAGTCAATCTGATTTCGACCAATGTGCTTAAACAGTTTTCCATCGGAGTCAAAAAATATTTCTTTCGTTTGTGGTTGGCTAAGATGTGATGACATTTTCCCTCCCTGTTGAATTATTTTTTCTTTCTGTCTTTTTCTCGCGGAACGAGCTTATACATTTTTTCATTACCGGAACTAATATCTACAATATCATAGATTACTGACTTCGATTTATAATCTACACCTATCTCATTGAAGAAATCCTTTGTGCTCAGATAATAATAGTTTCCAGCCTTGTTTACTTTAATTGCCAATTCATTGCTTTCCTTTGAAATAGCAAGATAAACGCTATTATCTTTTCTATTCTCCTTATTAGTGCCAATCATAAGGTAAGTATCTTGCGTTAAATTGAGTTTACCTATTGCAGCTTGTGAAAATCCTAATTTCCCACTCTGATGTATTGTTGCTTTTACTACACCCAAAGAGGTTGTTGGTTTCCAAAAATTTATTTCCATATTTATTTTCCTTATTTTACAGTTCAAATCTATAAAATTTGTTTTACAATTACAAGTATTTTACCAATTTTTTGTTTGTGTAATTACTTGTGTGTAAATTTGTATGCTTTTCCTGTGTGCTTATCAGATTAAAATAAGAGATTTTTGCAAAAATAGGGAGAAAATCAAGAGGAGAGATCAATTCTTCCCAAAGAAAACAACGGTTTAAAAATAAAAAACCGCAGAAGATTTCTCCTGCGGTTTTATCGTTTTCAAAAACTCAAATTAAAAGAGTTCGCTAATTAACTCAGATCCGCTTCAATTAGGGTAACTTCTTTAATTTTTTTAAAGTTCCTATCAAAAGTTAAGAACGATGCTTTCAGAAATAACGCAGTAGCACAAATAATGGCATCAGGAAGCTTAATTTTATACTTTCTTTTCAAATGAATTGTCTCTCTTTTAATATCTGCATTTAAGCCTATTACATCAACAGAGTCGAAGAAGATTTTTATTTTTTCTTCTTCTGACTTACTGAGGTTGGGATATGAAAGGAGCTCTAATTCGGTAATGAATGATATAAAATACTCGCCTTTTGGCAAGGACATTGGATCGAGGCTGCCGCCAAGTAAATACAATACAGCATTTGTATCCAAAACTATATTAGTTCCACTCACTTCTTATCTTTTTTTGATACTTGAGGGGATCTGTAATTAACTGAATTGAACCAGCGTATTTTTTTAGTTTTTCTCTTGTAAGTTTTTTAGAAGCGGATTTTTTACTCTTTAGTTTTTTTGATAAGAAATCAATTGGCACAATTGCTTTAACTCTCTCACCTCTCTCGTTCACTATGTATTCGATGTTTTGAGACATTTAATAACCTTTTTATTCATATTTCTTTTAACTGATATTAAAATATGAAAATAAATCATTATGATAAAGTGAAACTGAAAAACC
>JACAFA010000179.1 GCA_013388525.1 Ignavibacteriaceae bacterium
ACAAATACTCCGCTTGCTGAAAAACTTTTGAACAATGAAACAAAAGTAAAAGCATCAGAAGATCGTCATCCGTTAAAAAGAATTGGAAGTGCAGAAGAGATTGCTAAGGCAGTTGAGTTCTTGTTATTAGAAAAATCCGGATTTATTACCGGACAAATAATTAAAATTGACGGCGGAATATCGTCGGTAAAAATCTTATAACTTCGCGACTTCGCGACTTAGCGCCTTTGCGTGTAATTATGAAAATAAAACTAGAAACTCTTTTACAACTTGAAAAACCATACCGGACTAACTTTGTTAATTCTCTCTCCGGCTTCAAAAGTGCAAACTTAATTGGCACGATTTCAAAAGAAGGAAAAACTAATCTTGCAATATTCAGCTCTGTAATTCACGTTGGTGCAAATCCACCGGTAATTGGATTTTTAATGCGTCCTGTTTCTGTAGAAAGACACACATACACAAACATTAAAGAAACAAATTATTTTACAATTAATCATATCAACAAAGACATATTTAAGAATGCTCACCAAACATCTGCGAGATATGAAAAAGATGTTTCAGAGTTTGATGCCTGTGGACTAACATCTGAATTTACTGAAATAGTGAAAGCCCCGTATGTAAAAGAATCAAAAATTAAAATCGGTTGTCGCTTTGTTGAAGAGCTCGAAATAAAATTTAACGGGACAATTTTTATAGTTGGAGAAATCCTCGAAGTAATGCTACCTGATGATGCTGTTGGTGGAGATGGCTTTGTTGATATTGAAAAAGCTGGTACAATTGCCATCAGCGGACTGGATAGTTACCACGAGACAAAAAGAATTGCAAAATTATCTTACGCCAAACCCGGAATTGAATCAAAAGAAATTTAAGAGAATGGCACACAGATCGAACTGATTAAACAGATTTATACAGATAATGAAAAATTAAGCTTACTGAATTAAAAATTTATTTAAAATATTTATTAACAATAATCAGAGGAGAATAATATGAAAATAAAAGCAGCAGAAAACGGTCCGTACTTGGTTGAAGTAACTGAAGCAAAAATTATTAAGAATGGGAAAGAAGAAACTCTTTCTCAAAAGGTAATTGCACTTTGCCGATGCGGTCAGTCATCAAACAAACCATTTTGCGATGGTACTCATAGAAAATGTGAGTTTAAAGGTGAAGTGATTGAGATAGAAGTAAAATAAAGATACTATTCCCTGGAAAATAATCAGTGAAGCAATCTGACTCATAACGCAGATTGCTTCACTTCACTTTGTTACTCTTGCAATGGCAGAGAGAAATTAGATTACACTTTGTAGCTTTTGCAAGGACTGATAAATATTTCTACACTATCTTTTCTATATTCCAAACAAAAGCGTGAATACCTTGTTCCTCAGCTTCTTTGTCAATTGCTTTTACTTTTTCAAGCAATGGATCAACAAGATCATCTTTTACCACTGTTAGAACAACTGCATTCTGACTTGGCCAGATGTGTGTACCTAAATGCGGTTCTCCTTTTTCACTGCCTTGTCCGTGAACATTCAGGAATTTTGTATAACCGCGGATACCCAATCCTTCCAAAGCTTCGTTAACTTCTTCTGTAATACCGTGATTATAAACTATCATTACTGATTTCATAAAATTCTCCTTAATCAATTTCTTTCTTTTTCTTTTTAAATCTTGTTTCGAATACTGAATAAAGTACCGGCACCAAAACAAGTGTTATGAGTGTTGAGAAAAACAATCCGCCGATTGTAGAAATACCAAGCGGACGCCATACTTCAGAACCATCACCGGCGCTTACGGCAAGCGGAATCAAACCGAGCAATGTTGTGAATGTTGTCATCAATACAGGACGAAGTCTGTTTCTTCCTGAATAAATAATTGCTTCGCGAAGATCAACTCCTCTTGCTCGCGTTATATTTGTAAAATCAACAAGCACAATTGCATTCTTCACAACAATACCCACAAGAATTACACTTCCGAGAAATGCAATTACGCTGAAAGTTGTTCCGGTTACGAATAATCCAATAAACACTCCGGAAAAAGCAAACGGAACAGAAAACATTATTATAAAAGGATCAAGCAATGATTCAAATTGTGCAGCCATAACCATATAAACAAGCACAATACTTAATGCGAGAAGCAGCAGTAAATCTTTAAACGCATCGGTTTGCTGTTCAACCTGTCCTGCAAATTCAATTGTTGTATTTGGAGGAAGTTCAATCCCCGAAACAAAGTTTCTGATATCAGCGGCAACTTCTCCGAGTGATCTTCCGCTTATATCTGACAACACACCAATCACTCTTTCCTGTTCTTTTCTTTTAATAGTTGGCGGAGAATATTCCTGAATAATTTTACCAACATCTTTAAGCCGCACAGTTGTTCCGAGTAAAGTTTTAACAGGAAGATTTTCTATTTCGGCAATGCTTGATTTCTTTTCAGGCGGCAGGCTGACAAATATATCATACTCATCACCAAGCTCGCGGTACTTACTGGCAACAATACCAAAATAATTATTTCGTAAAGTGTTGCCCACAAGCGATGTGTTTAATCCTGCAAGTGCAAGTTTTTCTCTGTCAAGAACCAATTGCAATTCGGGACGAGGATCGCCTATATCAATTCTTACATCGCGTGTGCCGTTAAGCTGTGTCATATAATCTTTAAGCTGATTAGCAATTTTGTATGACTCTTCCAGATCCGGACCAACAATATCAACCTCTATAGGAGCACCCGTTGCACCTGTTAGAAAGGCGGCAGTCCCCGCAGTGTTAACGCTGAAACTTTTAATACCGACAAAAGATTTTAATCTTTCGCGTAGTGCATCAGCCATTTCAAACACTGTGCGATCTCTCTCTTTCAATTTTGAAGTTCGAATCTGAAATCCTGAAATATTTGCTCCTTCGTTTTGCCCGAAAAGAATGGAAGAAAATCCTGCATCATTAACTCCTGATCTTACAGAAACGAAAACAACTTCAGGGAAATCCTCTTTGATTATTTTTTCAATATTTTGCACATAATCAAGAGTTTCTTCTAATCTTTTGCCAGGCTCGATCTCAAGAAAAATCTGAAATTGTGATGAATCAGATCTTGGAATAAATTCTGTCCCGAGCATAGGAATCAGTGCAATTGATAAAACAAATATTATCAGTGCTGTAAACACAACTGACTTCTTATGACCAAGTGCCCATTCAAGTGTTCGTTTATAAAAATTATCAACCGAATCAAAAAACTTTGCAAGCGATGAATCAATTTTTTTAAGCAAAGGATTAGTAATTGGTTTTTCTTCTTTTTTGGATTTAAGAAGTTTGGATGACATCATCGGAATTAATGTTAATGCAGCAAGCAGTGATACAAGAATCATTACTGTTAC
>JACAFA010000118.1 GCA_013388525.1 Ignavibacteriaceae bacterium
GAAACACTGCTTGGCAGATTCCGGACTTCGCCGGAATGACTATTGAAGGTTACTTCATAAGTACCTGCTGGTTTTTCTTCATTAACGAGTGTTTCTATCTCGTTGCCAAGTACGTCGTAAACTTTTAGCGATACAAATTGCCTACTGCTTATTGTATACTGAATATTGGTGTTTGGATTGAATGGATTAGGATAATTTTGTCCCAGTGAAAATAGTAAAGGTGAATTAATTTCTACTTCAACTATTTCAGTATATCTGGTTGTTCCATCCAAATCAAATTGCTTTAGTCTGTATAGATATTTTCCTTCACTTAGATTTTCATCATCAAAAGAATACGAATGTGGTTCTGTTGAGGTGCCAAAGCCAGGAATGAATCCAATTGTTTCCCAACCTCCCTGACCGGGCGTAGTCGAAGACGAAGCCCGTTCAATCTCAAATCCGTAGTTATTATTTTCTGTTGCGGTTGACCAGAGTAACTCGACATCATTTTCATTAACTGAAGCATTGAAAGAAATTAAGTCTACAGGAAATTGCAATTGATTAATAAAAACGACTACAGGAGCTCTTGCTGTTCCAACTGCTAAATCGAGTGCGCCATCTCCATTCACATCTCCGAAGGCAATGGAAGTTGCCGATGATCCAGCGATATAAAGCCAGGTTGATGTTGTATCTAAAACTCCAAAACGATTTTTAAATATTTCAACTCTACCACCACCAAAATGAACAACAGCAAGTTCCGGATAGCCATCTCTGTCAATATCACCTGTAATTAATTCCTGGGCTGAAGTATTAACAGAGTTTGATGTCCAAATTGGACCTGTTAAAACTCCGTTCACATTTTTATAAATCACAGTCTGCACTCCGCTTCCTGAAATAGCCAAATCCTGAAAGCCATCCTTGTCGAAATCTGCCCAGGCGATACCTTTTTGGCTCTCAGTATTTCCTACAGTCCAGCCGGGGAGAGTGTTAATGATACCATTGTTATTAAAATAAACTCCACTCTCATAGTAAACCCATTTCGATGCTGCAAGATCACCTATTGTTATATATCTGTACGAAATTTTCACGGTAATTCCTGATTGCGGTCTCATACCTAATGATAACCAACCGCTTATTGGATCGTAACAGTACTGGCTGTAAGGCAAATCATCAACCAAAACCGTGTCAATTGAATAGACAGGATAAAATGGAAGATAAAAAGCATACCTTGTTCCGTCACCATAATATTCAAGAAATTTATATTTTATCTGTTGATTATCAAGATCACCGAAAGCAACTGAGTTTGTGATCATTTCATCTGCAGAAAGCCAGTTTGGAACTGTTGGGAATGTTCCCCCATTATTATAAAAGATACAAATTGGTTTTGTTGGATTAACACTATTACCTTGATTTCCAAATGCGAGATCAAGATCTCCATCATTGTCAATATCACATAAAGCTTCACCAACTGTCCAGTTATTATCCTGTGAAATCCAGCCGGGTGTATTATTTAATCCGGTCTGACTATTGAAATAAATTACTGAAGGAACGAATGATTGATCACCATTAGCAGCAATCAGTTCTGGCTTCTCATCACCATTCAAATCAGCGAACTTAACATCTGTAGTTGAGCGTTCATCTGTGGATATCCACGCAGGAGTTGTTGTAAGTATTCCATTATCATTTCTGTAAATCAAAACTTCAAAATCAGGAATTGGCGGATAAGAATTACTAAAGTAGCAGCCGGTTGCAAGATCGAGATCACCATCATTGTCATAATCACCCCAAGCCATTCCACCGATTTGTCTTTCAAGGGTTGAACTCCAATCCGGTGTTAATCCATAAGGAATTTCGTCTGACAAAATCACAGCTTGCTCATCCGGAGAAGAATCGTTTGGGTTATAAGTTGAGATGTTTTTGCCATCCGGAGATATATCTGTATAAATTATTTCTTTTTGCTGAGACTGGATTACAATAGTATAAACTGAGATCAGACCAAGTAAAAATATTTTTTTCATTTCAACACCAAATTAATTTAACACTCATAAACTTAAACCAAATGAAAAAATAATAAAAGTAAGATTGAATGAATGCTCTTCTGAACAGTAGCAAAAAAAAAGCAGTATTGTAAAGTTCACCTTTTCCTCATCTTTGCAAAGTTTGATTTGTGATGAGATTTGATATTCCGATATTCATTCGTCTGATAAAAAAAGTTATTTTAACAACAGACAAAAAAATAATTCGGGTTTAATTTTTTGAGTAAAAGAAAACAGAAGAAAAAAGCCACAGCCAATGCAAATGTAAAATCAGAAGCTGTAAATGAACCGGTCTATTTAGAGAAGTTTACAGTCCGGACAAACTTGGTAATTGTATTTTCAGTTTTGCTTACCGTCTTTGCTGGTGTTTATTTTGTTTACTCATCTTACCAGACAAATGGTTATTTCGGTTTTCCGATTGACGATCCATGGATTCATCTGACGTTTGCAAAAAATCTTATTGAATACGGTAGCTTCTCCTATTATAAAAATGAATTAGCTACCTCAGGTTCAACTTCTCCTCTTTATACTTTATTCTTATCCGCTACGTTTCTTTTTCACAATAATGAATTCATTATAAGCTATTTAGCCGGCATACTATTCGGTTCATTGCTTATCTACATGATGATAAAAATTTCTCTGAAGCATTTTGGGAATAATGTATCGTTTGTTTTTCTTGTTGCAATTCTTGCTGCAGTTCAGCCAAAATTAAACCTGATAAATGTTTCCGGAATGGAAACTTCAATGTTTATCTTTTTAATAGCAGCCAGCTTGTTCGCATATCAAAGTAAAAAGATGGTCTTGCTTGGTGTTTTTCTGGGGTTGACTGTATGGTGCCGTCCCGATGGTTTTGTATTATGGATGGCTGTTGCAATTGATTTCATTTTAGTAAAAACATATCTCAAGAAAAGCAGAGATAATGCTGCTGAAAATAAAATTAGTAATAAAGAAATGTTAAATGCTTTCTTCATTGCGCTCGCTCTTGCAGCAGCATATTTTATCTTTAATTATTTTCTTTCCGGTTCGATTCTACCAAATACATATAAAGCAAAGATTGAATATTACCAGGAAAGTGACAGAGCTTTTTTCCTCGAGAACGATGTCCTTAAATATTTCACTGAAGCTGAATTAGCTGGAATTTGGATTCCATTTATAATTTATATTGCTGTAATAGTACGCTCCTTTATCAGAAAAGAACACAATCCTTATCTAGTTTACTTTCTTTTTATAATTGGATTAATTTTGGTGTATTATATCAAACTACCCTTCGCACACAGGTTTGGGAGATATCTTCTGCCGGTTCTACCTTTTTACATTCTGATTGCTATTGCAGGACTTAAAACAATACTTGATTTTATTTACACTAAAGTTTCAAAAGGAAATGTAGCTCTGCCAAATATAATTTTTGTTCTCTTTTCAGTAAGTATGATCGGATTATCTGTTTATTATACACTCAGCATCAGCAAAGATTATAATTTTATTTGTAAGTATCATAACGACAGGCATGTTGCCGCAGGTAAATGGATAAATAAAAACACAAATGAATCTGATATAATCGCTGCTCACGATATTGGGGCAATAGCATTTTACGGTGAAAGAAAAATAATTGATATGGCAGGATTGGTAACTCCAGAACTTGCAACGCACATCAATGACAGGATGTACTCAGAGTATATGAACAATTATCTCGCAAATCAGAAAGTTGATTATATAGTAACCCTCAGAAACTGGTTTGAAGTAGTAAATGACAAACCGGTATTTTTTCCTGTTAATGAATTTGAATTTCTTGAAATCTTCAAATACGAACCCGGTCGCACCCATATTCAGGATAAAGAAGCCACGATACTAAATCAGAAAGCAATTGAGTTAATCCAGAGAGGATTTCCTGGCGAGGCAATTCCATATTTGCAGCAATCATTAAGAGTTGATCCTAAATCATCGAGAACAAATTTTTTCCTTGCTGTAGCTTACGAAGCAATCAAAGAATTCGATAACGCTAAAAATTACTTTAGTAAAGCTGTTGAGCTTCATCCTGATTTTGAGGAAGCATTTTATGGTTTAGCAAAAATAAATTTTGATCAGAATAAGCTGGAGGAGTCTTATCGGTTTGTTAACAAGTGTCTTGAGATCAATCCTGATTACATTCCGGCTATGCAGCTGAAGAATAGTCTGGCATCTTCAATCGGAAAAGAGTAGAAATAATTTGATCGGATTGAGCTTTGCCTTCTTTAATCAATGACATTCTATCTCTGAAGAAACTTCGGATTGAGCAGATACTTTTGGACTGAGCATTGGTATCCCGAGATTCATTCCTCTCAGAATAAATATAACTCCAAGAATAATTGCCAAAACAGGAACTGCTTTTCTTATTTTAGTTCTGATTCCAATATTGATGAACTTTCCAAATACAGAAGCAGCAAACATTGCCGGAACAGTTCCAAGACCAAACAAGATCATAACTGCAGCACCGGAGATTGCATCACCACTCGCAATGGCACCGGCTAATGCAACGTAAACAAGTCCGCAGGGAAGGAATCCGTTCAGTATTCCAATAAGAAACATCGCAGAGAAAGTTCCTTTCTTAAAAAGAACCCCAATATTTGATTTTAAAGGATGAGCAAGTTTTTGAATTACCGGATGCTGAGCAAAGTAGTTTTTATATTTCTGAGGAAGAAGCACCGCTATGATAATTACGACCCCAAGAACAATTGAAACAACCTGCTGTGCACCAGCAAGCGCAATTTTACTTCCGACTAATCCAAGAACCGCACCAAGGAAGGCATAAGTAACAACTCTGCCAAGGTTATATAAAACTCTTCCGGTAAAAAAAGAGAGGTTACTTGAATCAGGAACAGGCAAAGCAATTGCAATCGGTCCGCACATTCCAATGCAGTGCAAACTTCCGACAAACCCTACAAAAAATGCCGCTAAAATTTCTGGTGACATTTACTTTACCATTTAACTATAAATAAACTCACCCTAAATCCCTCTCTTGAAAAGAGAGGGACTTTTCTATTTTCATTAAAACATTATCCAAATTGTTCAAAACTTCTTCATTATTAAACCGGATGATTCTTAATCCTAGAAAATTTAAAATATCAGTTCGTTGTTTGTCTTCTTTCAATCTATATCTATGATATTTCCCATCAAGCTCAATAATTAATTTCTCAGAGAAACAATAAAAATCTGCAACAAAAAAAGTTTCCTTCCCTGTGACATCGTGGAAGATTGGATGTTGCCTATAAAACTTCTTTCCTTTTAAATATCTATCTCTGATTGCTTTCCATAATAATTTTTCAGCTTCAGTTTCATTTCGTCTCAGTTCTCTGCAAACGAATTTTGCAACTTCAACTAATTTCCTTCGGACATTCAAGCTCATTTTCTATAAAACAAATAATTCGATTTTTAATTTGTCTTCTCTCCCCTTCTCTTTTCAAGAGAAGGGGTCGGGGGATGAGTTCCTGACTTACTCAACTGTAATTGCTCTTTCATTATAATAACCATTACCATCCATCGTCCAGTTCAATTTCAATCTCCAGAATCCCTTCTCGAGTCTTTCAACAGGTATGATCTGGTTTCCTTCAAC
>JACAFA010000017.1 GCA_013388525.1 Ignavibacteriaceae bacterium
ACATCAAAATTGAAATATTCGAATTTGAAAAATGGTGCGTTCATGTCCATTGCCTCCTTAAGAAATAAGCTGCTGCATATCCACCGGCAAAAACCATCATCATAAATGCCCAGCTTCCAAGATTAAGAATTGCTCCACCTGATAAAGCTTGTCCGCTAGTGCAGCCGCGGGCAAGCTTTGCACCGATTCCCATCAATCCTCCGCCAATAAAAGCAAACATTAATCTTTTCATTGCAGATATCTGTGGACCTTTTTCAATTCCTTTTTTTACTCTGCCTGCAAGTGAACCTGAAATAAATCCACCGGCAATTACTCCAATCACTTCAAACACGAGCCAATCTTTTAAAGGATTTGTTGTTCCATCTCCAAGATACTCGCTATAGAAAGTATTGTTCTTTGCATGTTCTGGTGCTACATTATCAACTCCAACTGCAACTAATGTTGTCATTGCTCCTGAAGCTCCTAACCCCCTGCCCATTATCACAAAGGCAGCGAGAAGAACGAGTCCAAGTCCCACACCAACAAAATAAGGATTTGAATAAGGCTGGGATTTCACTTCAACCTTTTCCTCTTCCTTCTCGAATATGTGAGTAATTTTTCTAACTAAAGTTGTCATAAAAATTTTTCTCCTTTATTTGAGTTGTGCTAAAAACCATTCGCTGTATTGACCGGCGGATACAATTACAAATCTTAAAATCAATCCGCCGATGATTACCATTATCGGTGCGATAGGTGTGTGATGTATTTTATGATTGACCGCAAGCAATTGTATTCCAAGGGGAATTACAATCCCTAAACCAATTACAAAAACCCAGAATACGGGTGCATAAATTCCGGTTAGAAGTAATTGTGCTGCTTCGATGTGCGGTCCTGCAGATGACATCAGCCCAAGAAATAACATCACAATAACAAAAAGTTCAACTGTAAGAAAACCGTTATCTGCTTTTGCAAGCAATTCACTTTCAGCTTTGTTTTTTGCAATGAGATGTACATAAGCTGCTGCAGATGACAAACCGGAAACAAGAAAAAGTACCCAGAGCAGTGAAGAATTCCATAGCGGTCTTGAAGCCATCGTACTTAAGAGAACTCCTGTGTAAGCTCCGAGCATCATTCCTAAAATCATATTGAGTATTCCAATGTTTTTAATCAAAAATGGATGTTGATTTATTTTGCCTGCCCAGTCAGATAGTTTCGGAAAAATTTTCAGCATCCAGTTTGTCGGACGAATTAATATGTTTGCAACCAAAGCAGGATAAACTAAAATCAGAATCCACGCACCCCACGACATTGGTGAAGTGATTTGAAAAGTTGTATACAATCTCCACACATAAGGCTTGTGTGCTAAATCCAGGAACAAAGCAAACATACCAATTGAAAGAAGTATAAAGCTCGTAAACGGAATCGAGTAGCAGGAACAATTACTTTCTTTGTGTCTTCCGCTGAATAAAAAATATCCGGCAATGATCATCATCCCCGCAACCATTCCTCCAAGGAATAGATAAATCGGAATTTCCCAGCCCCACATTGTCATAAACGGATCAACATGAGGATTATTTCGAGTTGTGAAAATTTCGTGCATTGTAATTCCTTATTCTAAATAAAAAATATTAGGCTTCGTACCGGCATCCGTCATTAAAGCATGGTACTTTCTTGAATTTAAAAGCTTGCTCACTTCGCTGTTCGGATCATCGAGATCACCAAAATGCATGCAGTAAGTCGGACAAACTTCAACGCAAGCCGGATTCTCTCCTTTTTCAACTCTGTGAATACAGAACGTACATTTATCAGCATAACCATCGGGATGTATGAAACGAGCATCATAAGGACAAGCTTCAACACAAGCTTTGCAGCCGATACATTTTTCGTGAGTGACTAAAACAACTCCGCCAACATCGTGAATGTGGCTTGCACCTGTCGGGCAGCAGGAAACGCAAGGAGTTTCTGAACAGTGATTGCATCTTTCAGTTCTGATTTCCATATTGATATCAGGAAATTTTCCGAATGACTCTGTAACAATCCAATCTCTGTTGTAACCTACAGGCACATTATTTTCAGTTTTGCAGGCAACAACACAATCCTGGCATCCAACACATTTTCTTGTATCTATTACCATTCCGTATCGTGGCATCTTACACCTCCATCTCAAAAGTTACGAAGTTCACATTCATTGCAGTTCCTCCCATCAACGGATCTGTTTTGTATTGAGTGATAAGTTCTGCATCACTTGCACCTTTTTTATAAGTGCTTCTGAGTTGTCTTGATTTCTGTCCGAATCCGTGAACCATATAAACGCAGTCAGGTCGAATTCTTTCTGTTGGTTTAACTTTAATCTCATCAGAGACAACACCATCAGTATTTTTTAATTTGATTTTATCGCCCTGCTTCAATCCGTACTGTTCAGCGATATCTGCATTTATCCAGATTTCATTTTCACTCATCATATCTCTGAGTAATGGATTGGATTGGGTTTTACTAAATGTATGAACCGGTGCTCTTCCATAAAGAAGTCTGAAATAACCGGAAGGCGGCTCCGGATGTTTTGTGTACTTTGGAACCGGATCGAATCCTGCTTCAGCGAGCTGCGTTGAATAAAATTCTATTTTTCCTGAAGGAGTAAAAAACTCAGGTTCAACTCCATCTTCAAAATAAATTGGCTGCTGAGGACCTTTGATGATTCCTTTTTCTTTTAACTCTTGCAGAGAATGTCCGGCAAGTTTCAATCTTGTATCGAGATATTCTTCGATATCTTTCCAGGGGAAGTATGCGCCAAGTCCAAGTTTCTCACCAAGTTTCTTAGCCATCCACCAGTTTGGTTTCTGATCATTCGGTTCTGCAATTACTGGTTGACGTATTCCAACAAATCCTTCTCTGAATGGAGAAGTGTTCAGATCATCATATCTTTCTAAGTAAACAGATTCAGGAAGAACAACATCAGCCCAGCCGGCAATTTCACTTGGAACAACATCAACCACAACCATCAAATCAAGATTCTGAATTGCTTTAATTGTCTCCTGCTGATTTGGCAAAGCTTGCAAAAGATTAGTTCCATAAATTAACCAACCTTTTATTGGATAAGGTTTTCCGGTTATTGTTGCTTCTCTTATTCCGGTTGAAATTTGTTCACCTTCAGCAAACGGATATTTTCTTTCAGGATTATCAACAGGTTCTTTTTTCAATTCCGGATATGCAGGATAAGGATATTTGGGAATATCAAAACTATAAGGAACATAAAATCCGCCTTTTCTTCCCCAGCTTCCAATCAACGCATTCAACAAAGCAATTGCTCTGCTTCTTTGTGCATCATCACCATACCAGGTAACGTGTCTTCCCGGATGAATGAGTGTCGCAGGTTTGTAGCGAGCCATTTCTCTTGCAGTTTCTCTGATTATTTCCGGATCAATTCCTGTTTGAATGTAAGCCCATTCAGGAGTGTACTGAGAAATCTCAGCAGCAAAGTTTTCAAAACCGAATCCATACTTGTTCACATAATCAATATCATAAAGTTTTTCATTTACAATTACACTCATCCATGCAAGTAGAAGCGCTAAATCAGTTCCGGGTTTAATCGGCAAATAATATTTTGCTTTTCCTGCAGCAACGGAAAATCTTGGATCAACTACAATAATTGAAGCATCTTTTTCAACTGCTCTTGAAAATTCCTGAACCTGCGTGTTGTGCATATTTTCACCAAGATGAGACCCAATCAGCACAAGGCATTTTGCATTTTCAATATCAGTTCTTTCAGGTGAGCCAACAATATCACCAAAAGTCAATGAGAAACCTATCTCTCTTGGTCCACGACATTGAGCAAAAGATGG
>JACAFA010000073.1 GCA_013388525.1 Ignavibacteriaceae bacterium
AGAAAATCAGAGCGAAGTTTTTGAGTATGCATTGACTTTTAATATCGCTAAAGAAAGAATAATTATGCCCGGATTTATTGACAACATTTTTGAATACTATAAAGCAATGGACATTTTTTTGCTTCCATCAAGATCGGAAGGATTTTCACTGGCATTGCTCGAAGCTGCTGCATCGAGATTACCGATTATTGCATCGAATATTCCCGGGAATGATGAATTTATTAAACATAACAAAAACGGCTTATTGTTTAATATTTCTCAACCATATGAATTATCCCGGAGTATTCTAACTTTATCAAATGATAAAAGATTGGCAAATGAATATGGATTGCTTGCTGAAGAATATTTTAAAAGTGAATTTACTTTAGAAAGATATACTGAAAAGCTGAACAAATTTTTCGATGATGCTTATTTTTCCTTTCACAATAAGTAATCTACTTGACGAACTTCATTAACTTTTCAATTTCAACCATAACTTTTTCGATTGGCAGTTCCAGCATACATTCGTGGTTATAAGGACAGACTAATTGAGTACATTTTATGCAATGTAGATCGGAGTGGATTACAAAAGAACAATTTTCTGAATATGGTCGGTGTGCTTTTGGATCAGTTGGGCCAAAAATACCGAGTGTTGGCTTCCCAAGTGCTGCTGAAACGTGCATTGGACCGGAATCGTTTGCAATAATCATATCACATCTTTCAATTAGCGCAGACAATTCTCCGAAATTAGATTCCGGTGCAATCAATGGAGTTGGTTTCAATCTTTCATAAATAATATTCTTATCTTCTTCATCTCCGGGTCCCCACAGAATAATGAATTGTGTTTTATAATTCTTCTGAATCTCGTAACATATTTCAATCCACTTTACCGGTTTACATCTTTTTGATTCCCAGCCGCCCGAAGGAATGATACCAATTAATAATTTATCAGTAGTATTTAAACCACCAAAAAAATTAACTGCAAATTGTTTCTCTTCTTTTGTTGTTTGATAGATAATTCTTTTTGAAATAACAGGAATTTCAAAAGCTTTTAATAAAACGAGATTATCTTCAGCAGCGTGTTCACCCATCGTTCCATTTTTTCCGGAAATATTGTAAGCATATTTTCTTCCTCGCTTTTCAAATCCCACCCGGTACTTCGCACCTGAAAAGAAAGTTACCTGCGCGGTTTTTGGATTCGACCAGAAATCAAAAACCAAATCGTATTTTTCCTTCCTGACTTTCATTATAATTGAAAGAACAAAATCATTTTTATTGAATGTTAATATCTTCGAAACGAAAGGATTGTTTTCAACAGCTCTTTTTGCAAATTCTTCGGTGAGATAATGAATTTCAGAATGGGAGAAAGCTACTTTTAAATTTTCGAGTACGATTGTAGAAAGAATTATATCGCCAATACCTCGCGGTTTTATACATAAAATCTTTTTTATCTCTTCTCTATTCATCTTACTCATACTCTTATTCTATTCAGTGAGCGTCCAACCAGTTATCTCCAACTCCTGTATCAACAACTATTGGAACATCAACCGGCAAAGCTGTTTCCATAATTTCTTTTATCATTGGACGAAGTTCATCAACTTCATCTTTATGTGCATCAAAAAGAAGTTCATCGTGTACTTGCAAAACCATTTTAGTCATTGCTTTTCTTTTTTCAAGTTCGTTATGAATTTTTATCATTGCGAGCTTTATCATATCTGCAGCAGTTCCCTGAATCGGCATATTGATAGCAACACGTTCTTCAAATTGGCGGACAACTCTGTTGTTGCTGTTTATGTTTCTAAGAAATCT
>JACAFA010000032.1 GCA_013388525.1 Ignavibacteriaceae bacterium
AGTATTATTTTCTTGAACACGGTCTGGCTGATAATCCGAAAACACAAAAGTGGCAGCATCGCTTAAATTCGCTTCAAAATATCTGGGCTGATGGATGTAATCTTAACAGAGATATGAAATCGCTAATTACGAATTCCGGATTAAAAATAATTGATTTAAAAAATTACTATATGAAAAGAGATCCGAAGATTGTTGGCTATATGTATGAAGGAATTGCAGTTAAACCCAACCTTCAAGGTCGCACCTGAAGACCTTGAAGGTTGCTTGCAAAGGTTCAACAACAGCAACCTTCGACGTTTTATTTTGCAACGTCGAAGGTTTACAATAATTGAGGTTTGTACTTAAATGATTGACAATATCATCTTCACTGGTAACGTAGTTGCACCTGTATTTTTACTCGTAGCGCTTGGTTACTTTGTAAAAAGAATTGGTGTAATTAATGAAAACTTTGTAGATGTAACTTCCAGATTTGTTTACTCCGTTTCGCTTCCGGCACTTGTATTCATAAACATCGCTGAAATAGATTTAAGCGAAGCGATAGAATTCAATCAGATTATTTATATCTATGCTGCAACCCTGGTTAGCTTCTTTTTAATCTGGTTATTTTCAATTCCTTTCATTAAAGATGGAAAAAATCTAAGTGTATTCGTGCAGGGTGCATACAGAAGCAACTTTGCGATTGTGGGTTTCGCTATCATCTCAAAATTATTTGGAACATATGCGCTTGGTAAAGCAGCAATTGTTCTTGCTTTCATATTACCGCTTTATAATATACTTGCAGTAATAATTTTAACTATTCCATTGCGTAAAGAAAAAAAGCTAAACATGAAAAACACTTTGTTTGAGATTGTGCTCAATCCTTTGATAATTGCAGTTATTATTGGCTTACCGTTCTCGTTTTACAAAATTAAAATACCTTCCTTCATCAATCTTACCATAGGATTTTTGGCAGAACTTGCTTTGCCATTAGCATTGGTAGGAATTGGTGGTTCACTTAATCTTCAGAATATTAAAAAAGCGTCCGGACTTGCTTTCACATCATCAGCAATAAAAATAATTTTGATTCCAATATTACTAACTGCCGGTGCTTATTATTTCGGTTTCAGAGAATTAGATCTGGGAATTATGTTTGTATTGTTCGCTTCTCCAACAGCAATCGTCAGCTTTATAATGGCTGAAGCAATGGGCGCAAACAGCAAGCTCGCAGGCAATATAGTTTTGATCAGCACAGTAGCATCTGTATTTACAATAGCTGCCGGAATTGTAATTCTTAAAGAACTTGCATTAATTTGAAATAAAAGATTAGAAGCATTATGCAGCGAAAAAAAGAACCAATAGAGATATTACTAAAACCGATTAACGAGTTTTTACACCAGGAAGCAAGTGGTGGAATTTTATTAATGATATGCACAGTGATTGCACTAGCCTGGGCTAATTCCCCCTGGTTTGAATCCTATCATTATTTATGGCATACACATTTAGTTATCAATCTTGGAAATATCTTAAACCTTGATTACACTATTCACCACTGGATAAATGATGGTTTGATGGCAATATTTTTCTTCACCGTAGGTTTGGAAATTAAAAGAGAGTTACTTGTCGGAGAACTTTCATCTGTTCAAAAAGCTTCTCTGCCAATTGCGGGAGCTTTGGGGGGAATGATTGTGCCGGCAATTCTCTACACAGTTTTTAATTCGGGTGGAGAAGGTGCAAGAGGCTGGGGAATTCCCATGGCTACCGATATAGCATTCGTTGTTGGTATAATGGCTCTGCTTGGTCCACGGGTACCGTTGACATTAAAAATATTTGTTCTTGCCCTTGCAATTGCTGATGATATCGGTGCCGTACTGGTAATCGCAATTTTTTACACAGCCGAAATTTCCACAACAACTTTGATAATTGCAGCTATTGTACTTGTTATACTCATAACGCTTAACAGACTAGGGACAAAGAGCCTTTTTCCTTATACAATCCTCGGAGTGATTCTTTGGCTGGCATTTCTGAAATCGGGAGTGCATGCTACAATTGCAGGAGTCTTGTTGGCATTTACAATTCCAGCAGTATCACGGTACGACACAAATAAATTTTCAGAAAAAGTAAAACAATTAATAAAGAGTTTTGATGCAAAAGGTGATCACTGGAAAAATGTTTTGAATAACTCAGAAAGGCAGGACGATGTTCTGGCAATTGAAGAAAGCTGCAAGAAGATTTTAACACCTCTTCAAAGATTTGAACATCAGCTTCATCCATGGGTAGCATTTTTTATAATTCCTGTTTTCGCATTAGCAAATGCTGGTGTTACTCTTGCCGGACTGGACATATTAGATTCCCTATTTAGTTCGGTAAGTCTAGGAATAATCGTTGGTCTTTTTATCGGAAAACAAATTGGCATTTTCTCTTTTTCATTTATTGCAGTAAAACTTAAACTGGCATCTCTTCCTGAAGGTGTTAACTGGAAGAATCTCTACGGTGCGGGAATACTTGCGGGAATAGGTTTTACAATGTCGCTGTTCATCGCAGGTTTAGCCTTTGATAATCCTGCTCTTCTTGATTTATCGAAGATCGGAATTTTAACAGGTTCTTTGTTATCCGGAGTTTTTGGATTTTCGTTTTTGAAAACTTCATCACCAAAAAGTTAAATGTAAAATATCATTTTTAGCATTCATTAGGAGAAAAAATGTATAAAGTAGTTTTATTACGCCACGGCGAAAGCACGTGGAATAAAGAAAATCGTTTTACCGGATGGACAGATGTTGATCTATCTGAAAAAGGATTACAGGAAGCTAAAAAAGCCGGAGAAGACCTAAAGTCAGAGGGATACAAATTTGATATCGCTTATACTTCTGTACTCAAGAGAGCAATCAGAACTTTATGGATAACTCTTGATGAACTGGATTTAATGTGGATTCCTGTAATCAGAAACTGGAGATTGAATGAAAGACATTACGGCGCACTTCAAGGATTGAACAAAGCTGAGACAGCAAAAAAGTATGGCGAAGAGCAAGTTAAAATCTGGAGAAGAAGTTATGATATCCAGCCTCCAGCATTGGATAAAAATGATGAAAGATATCCTGGTAAAGATCCACGTTATGCAGATTTAAAGGAGAATGAATTGCCTCTTACTGAATGCCTGAAAGACACAGTTGCCCGTTTTGTTCCCTACTGGGAAGATACAATTGCTCCGATGGTAAAATCCGGTAAACGCGTTTTAATAACTGCACACGGAAACAGTTTGCG
>JACAFA010000312.1 GCA_013388525.1 Ignavibacteriaceae bacterium
CCGTTATCATTTATATGCGGCAGAAATTTTTGTGTAAGGAAATACACTCCTTTGTAATGAATGTTCATCATATTATCAAAAGCTTCTTCGGTTGCCTGTTGTATTGGCAGAGTTAAACCTACGCCGGCATTGTTTATAAGGAAATCAAATTTATCAGTTTTCCAATTTGAATTTAAAACAGATAAAACATTTTCTACGAAGCTATTCAGTGAATTAATTTTTGAAATATCAAGCTGCAAATATTCAGCCTTTCTGCCTTTGCTTTTAATTTGAGAGACCACCTGTTCAGCCCCTTCTTTATATGTATTGTAAGTTAGGATAACATCTAATCCACGGTCAGCAAGTGATAAAGCCATATCTTTCCCGAGTCCGCGGCTGCCGCCTGTAACCAAAGCTATTTTATTGTTCATAAATTCTCCTTTTGAATTTTTAGCGTAAAGATATCTTGCTTTCCAAGAAATTTTATGGTGAGAACTTCAGAATTTTTATGGTATTAAGTTCAGACTTTTTTCTTTTGATTAGCTTCCCGGAATTTTTTCGGTGTCATTCCAGTGTAGCTCTTAAAAAATTTAGTAAAGTTAGATGGATCAAATGTAAGATGCTGTGCGATTGATGAAATTGATTTGTTAGAGGACAAAATAAGTTCTTTGGAAATTTCGATTAATCTTTCTTCATACAAATCACACGGCGATTTTCCTAAAACATCCTGAATTGTGTTGCTTAAATGCTTTGGATGAATGAATAATAATTCAGCAATATCTTTTATCTGCAAAGTTTTATTTGCTCTGCCGTTCTTAAGATCATCAATGTGTTTATCCAGATGAAAAAGATATTGTCTTACAATTTCTTTTGGTCTGACCGAGTTTTTTGTTTCAGGTATTTTTTTCAAGACTCAAAAATTAACTGTTGATAATGAGTTTATTTCTTTCCAAATAGTCCGCCAAGCAAATCTGAAGCCTGACTTAAAATATCACCCTCGGGAACTTTGCCATTCGGAGTTAATTTATCAACAACATCCGGAAGCAAATTTGAGAGCTGATCGGAAAGATCATTTACATTTAATCCGAGCCTGGATGCAATTCCACTTAAAGCATCAGAACCGAAAACATTTTGAATTTGATCTGGTGAAATTGATTTATTTTGTCCGGTGCTAATCCACGAGCCGATAACATCGCCAAGACCTTTTGCATCAAACTGACTGATAAGATTTTGCAAACCGCCCTGTCCACCGAAAAGACCCATTATTGATGACATTAAATCATCTTTTTTATCGCCACCGCCAAGTGCTGATTGAATTGTGTTTAGAATGTCCACTGGCTTTCCTTTCTGTGTAATGAAAAATAAAATTTAATTGAAGATTAACTTATAAAACAAAGAAATCAAAAAAACTTACAGAGGAATAATTAACAGAAATTTAATATTTCA
>JACAFA010000131.1 GCA_013388525.1 Ignavibacteriaceae bacterium
ATGGACAGACAGATACTGACCAAGATACAGGTAGAGATGATCTATGGAAATCCACCGGCATTACCATTGGATTATATCTTATGGCAGAACTTCCCGAATCCGTTCAACCCGAGCACAACGGTAAAGTTCCAGATACCACAGACAAGCGATGTAACAATAAAGATCTACGATATGTTAGGTCAGGAAGTAAGAACATTGTTTGCAGGTGAAGTATTAAGAGGAACATATTCGGTTGATTGGGATGGAAAGAATGATGCAGGTCAGCAGATGAGTTCAGGCAGCTATATATACAGAATGGTAGCTGGTGAATTTATGCAGGCTAAAAAGATGATTCTAATTAAATAAACTTTCGTTTAAGCAATCCTGCCTCTTTTGAAGAGGCAGGATTGCTTTCTAATTATTAAACCAAAAATTAAAAATATAATAAATCGGGAATAGAATATATGATATGAAATATTTTTACACGATTATACTAATAATATTTTTATACATAACAATTGCATCAGGTCAAACATCAGCGAATGTGGAATTTTCAATCATTAGTCATGATAATACTGGTTTGAGAGATACATTATTTTTTGGATTAGATCTTACAGCCACTGATGGACTTGATATACACTTAAACGAATTTGACTTACCTCCACCACCACCTGGAAACGCATTTGACGTACGTTTTTGGCTGCCTCCTTTTTCCGGAGCTCTATCTTCCTGGAGAGATTACAGAGCACCGGGTGATCCACCTGCATTTCCGTTTAATGGTAACAAACAGCATGTTATTAAATTTCAATCTACTGATTATCCTTTTACTTTTAGCTGGAGTTTACCTCCGACAATTGATCCTTCTAGTACTATTAAGGATCCATTTGGTGGTGTAATTATCAATGCTAGTTTTTCCGGAACTGACAGTGTGATAGTAAATAATGCTGCTATAACACAATTAAATATATCTGTTAATTATAGTAATATTCTACCTGTTGAACTATTCTCTTTCACAACCGAGATTTTGGACCAGAGTGTGCTCCTAAAATGGGTTACAGCATCTGAATTGAACAATAATGGATTTTATATTGAAAGAAGTCAGCCAGAATCAGAATGGCAATCCATTGGTTTTGTGCCAGGATCTGGTACATCATCCGAGACTAAGTTTTACACTTTCCTGGATACACGCATCATAAAAAATATTTATAAATATAGATTGAAACAGGTCGATTTTGATGGAACATATAGCTACTCACAGGAAATTATTGCGGACTTAGTTCCAAATAAATTTGTATTAAATCAAAACTACCCGAATCCTTTTAATCCATCAACTACGATTTCATTCTCTTTGCCGGAGAAGTCTCAGGTTAGCCTAAGTGTTTATAATCTTATAGGAGAAAAAGTTAGTGTAATTGCTAACCAGGTTTTGGAAAAAGGTACTTATAGTTTTAACTGGAATGCATCAGCTTTTAAATCAGGGGTTTACTTTTATGAACTTCGTGCAGATGATGTTTACCTTACTAAAAAAATGCAGCTAATTAAATAATTACTTAATTATACATAAACAATGGAACTACTATGAAAAATCTAATTAAATCATTTTCAATTCTGATTATTAGTTTTGCAAACACATTAATATTCTCTCAGGAAATTCCGGATGTTTCGCAAGACATTACCCTCAGAAATAATTTTGGTGAAAGCCAGATACTTTCATTTGGTCTGGATCACCTTGCCACAGATGATATAGATTTTATTTTAGGTGAACTTGAATTACCTCCGCCACCACCAACTGAAGTGTGGGATATGCGTCAATGGTTACCTCCTTTCAATGGTGTTATCTCTGCATGGAAAGACTATCGGGGAGAAACAAATTTTCCTTATACAGGACAGCGAGAGCATCGACTGGCTTTCCAAATTGGTGAACATACAGATACACTTTATATCGAATGGAATTTTCCTCCAGAGATCACTGGCGTACTGACAGATTTAATTACAGGAACACTGGTTAATGTACCAATGCAAGGAATTGGAAGTTTTGCTATGGTTCGCGGGGTGATGCCGGATCCACTTCTTCTGGACAAAATAAAAATGACAATTAATTATAATAATGTTGTTGCTGATGTTAATGAGTCTTTAAGCGATGTACCTACAAATTATATACTTGAGCAAAATTATCCGAATCCATTTAATCCCTCGACTAAAATAAATTTTTCTTTACCAACTGATTCTGAGATTAAATTGAAGATATTTGATGTACTCGGTAATGAAGTTGCAAATCCTGTCTCCGGATATTATTTGGCAGGAAACTACTCTGTTGAATTCAATGCGAAGGGCTTAGCATCTGGGATATATATTTACCAGTTAAACTATAATGGTAAAATAATTTCAAAGAAAATGACTCTTCTAAAATAAGTGGATAAACAGAATTAAAAGAAACAAGCAACAAAAACCTGTGAATCGAAAATCGGTTAAGATATCTCTTGATATGGTTGATCAGTCAAGAGAAATTATTGAAGTTGTCTCCGAGTATTACAGTCTTCCAAAATTAGAGGGAGTTTCCAAGCGTTCAATTATAACCGGCAGGAACAAAGTAAATCTTTATAGTTTAAGTTGTTCATGCAAAGATCATAGAGCTAGCGTGACAATTTATCCAAAACGTGATATAAGAAGAATATGCAGGCATCTTTATAACAAACTTTTTGCAGAACTTGAAGATAAACTCGATGAACTAACCAAATTATTATTGCACAATCAATTTTGGTTTGGGCAGACAAATGTGAAAAAAATATTTTTCTACAAATCCAGTTTGTATGTTGGCTTGCATGGAGCAGGAAGTATTATCAGCGTTTTCTTAAAAAAAGATAAGTGGGAAAAATTTGTTTATGATTTCGTGTTAAATCAGTGGGTGAATTCGTTAAAACCATTCGATGATGAAATACTATTGAACCAATTAACGGAATTTATTGTAACGCTAAATCTTAGTTATAAATCAGGCTAAGTTATCTTCTAAGCAAAATATTTGATTGCAATAAATGCTATGTTAGTTACAAATAAAATATTCATTATCGGAATAATTAGTGTAATTTTATTAACTTTCCTTTTGCTTACCGGAGCCTCGGAGGGACGAATTGAAAAACAATCAATTGCAGATAAATGGGAAAGATTAAATAATTATTTTGTTTTTGATATAATAGAATATAAAAGTGACTTAATATTTTGTTCTAAACAGGGAATTTTTAACTTAACTGAAAAACTGCATTCGGACCCTGCATATTGCCTGGCAACTGATGGGAATATTATTGTCGCCGGAACCAGTTATGGCTTACTTGTCTTTGATTCAACCTGGAAAAAAGTGGAAATCTTTCAGAATGGATTACCTGCTCAGGTAAGAGTCATAAAAAATTATAATAATCTTTTTTTTCTGGGACATACAGAAGGAAGCTATGGTATATCAACCTGGCATCCTGAAAAAGGTATTTTATATCAGCACGATTTTCATGCTTACATACGATCAATCGAAGTTCACGATACAAAAGTTTATGCCGGCGATCAGGATGGGATTATCTGGATAAGTGAAAATTCAGGAAGAAGTTTTGATTCAACAATTATTTTGGACAATCTCCATTTAGCTGTAAGAAGCATTAAATGGATTAATGACGATATGTTAATTGGTGCTGGTTGGATTTTTAAGAACTATGAAAAAACTCAACATTACGTAACTCCAATGGATTTTTATATGAATTTTGTTTTATCCGGAGATCAGGGTGTTCTAATATTTGATGATCAGATGAAAAAATTAATTCCCTTTAATGAAGGATTGGATGATCTCCGTGTTTCCAGGTTATTACTATATGATGGTAATCTTTACGTTGGAACAGTTACAGGATTGTTTAAACGACCTTATAAACAATAATTAAAATAAACCTATTGGTGTTTAGGATTAATATGAAACAAAAAAGTTTAAATAGCATAAGAGAATTTAGAAATGTATTTATGCTGTTCTTAATTATTTCAATTTGTTTTGGATGCACAACTCAAACGAACAGCCAGTTGGAACAGGCTATTATTAATGACTATATAAATAATTGGTCAGGAATTTTAAATAATAATTCGGCTGTAATTGTTGTGGGTGATAAATATGGACTCATCGATAACACTGGCAAAATAATTATGGAGCCAAAATTTCAATTAGTCTTTCCTCTGTATGACGGGCTTGCGATTTCAGGTTCTTTGATTGATAGTTGTGACTGTTTGAAATATGGTTTTGTTAACAGCAGTGGTCAGCTGGTTGTAAATTATAAATATCCTAAAGTTCAAAACTTCTCTGAAGGTTTAGCTGCATTTTCAATCTTAAACAATCAACAAAAACTTAGGTGGGGTTATTTAGACAAAACAGGAAAAGAAATAATATCTCCACAGTATCTTCGTGCAAAACCATTTTACGATGGAAAAGCTGCCGTAATGGACTCCTCTGGAAAATGGGGATTCATTGATAAAAACAATAACTTTAAAATAAAACCGGCTTTCGATGATGTTTTATTTTTTACTGAAGGACTTTGTGCTGTAAACATTCAAAATCAATTTGGATTTATTGATGAGTCAGGAAATATTGTAATTACACCAAAATATGATGCTGTGATTTTCTTTAATGAAGGTTATTGTCCGGTAATGAAGGATAATAAAGTTGGTTTTATAGATAATAATGGTAATCTCGCCTTGCCAATTAGTTTTGATAATGCAAAACCATTTTCGAGTGGTATTGCACCTGTTCTTGTTAATGGAAAATGGGGCTACATTGATAAAAAAGGAAATTATAAAATCGAACCACAGTTTGATGATGCATATATGTTTTTCAATGATAAAGCTTTAGTAAGAATTGGTGATAAGTTTGGCTTCATTAATACCGATGGTAAATATTTAATTAATCCAAAATATGATTTCTTAACTCAATTTATAGGTGGTATTGCTGAAGCTTCAATTGCATCTTTGGAAAAAAGAGGATATATAAATGAAAAGGAAGAATGGATTTATAATTACTGATTCAACTATGATTCTTTAAACTCTCTCTCTCGCTCTCTCCTTCGACAAAGGGGCGCTACATCCTGTGGTGCCCTTTTTTATTCTTATAGTTTATGTTCAACCATACTATACAAGAATTTTAGCACTATTCTTTTCTTATTTCATGTAAATAAATAAAGTAAATTTTTCGTTTATTCTGCGATTTTCAGCCGAATTTTTTAAAAGTAAGCATTATGATTGGGTATAGTTTTTGTTTTCAAGCCTTTAAATTGTTAAGGAAATAAAAATGAAAAACATACTTTCTTATATTATTTTATTACCAAGTATTTTAATCATAGCTGGCTGCAATAGCTTTATCAGTCTGGTTGGTAACAGGCAAAATAGTATTCCAATAAACGTCGGTAATCAAAATATTTTACCAATATATGTTTATACTGTGAATTCCTGTTTGATCCCGGGAAGTATCATCGGTGGTCATTACGATGGAATGGCTAAAGTTAAACAACAACATTATTTTGCATCCGAAACAATAAGTGAATATTGGCAAAAACAGTATGTTGAAATTCTTTCAGAGGAGTTTAATCATTCAGGTTACGACATTTCCGATCAGAATGAGAGTAATGTTTTATTTTTAAACCAGGGATATATTATTGTAATAGGATCAATAGTAAATCAAAATATTAAAACTTATGGTGAGTTTGGCGGAGATCGCACAGAAGTGTCACTGGAAATTCTCTGGCAGTTTTATCATAGTATAAAAAACAACTTAATCTATCAACTAAAAGTTAAGGGTGACGCTTATAATTGCGGGATAGCAATTGAAATGACTTCTCTTGATGCTTACAAAAATTGTGTTAGAAATCTTTTGGCAGATTCAAGTATGGTAAATGAAATGATAAATTATTCAAATGAAAATTCCTGGTATTATCAGTTTACAACGGCTAATACATTTTGAATTAAACATATCTCAGAAAAATATTTTGATAGAGTTTAACTGATAACCTTTAATTTGATTTTGCTCTTTTGAAAAATTTTAAATTAAATATTAATGTTTAAGAAAATATCAACCAGTTATTTTCATACTTTCTTTATGATAATCATCGTTGCATCATCGTCAATTGTCTGGCTATAGTCTTTAAAATCTGACTTAATACTTTCAAAGATTTCTTTTGCAGAATGCTGTTTAACTTCCCTAAGCTTTTTTTCGAGTCTGGAAGAAATGTAATTTAATTCTCCATTTTGCTGCTCGGTAAATCCATCCGTAAACAAAATCAGAATATCACCATTACCCATCACACTTAGCGAATTCACAGAATAACGCTTTTTGTAACCGAGAATGCTTTTAAATAATCTTCCATCAATATCAGACTCTGAAGGAAGTGTACCTATTGGTGGAAAATTTATGAGATTGAGATTATCTATGTTGACAATTTTATTGTATTCATTTGAAAATATAAGCGGAAGAGGATGACCGGCAGATATAAATCTAAAATCGCCATTGCTTTCAATCTCACCATAAATCATTGTTATGAATTTATCTATACTCGATGATTGATGAAATCTCTGGTTAATAGTTTCAAACAAGTCAACTGTTATTTCGCCATAAAGTGAGAGCTCATAACTTGCTCCTACTAAGAAAGCTTGATGAAGCATAGCATTAAGTAAAGAATCAGTAATGCTGTGTCCACTGACATCTGATAATAAAATCCCGGCTCGATTTTTAAGTTGATTAAGTTTTTTGACAACCTCAATTTTATCTGTCATTTCAGACTGTCTGATGCGTTCTTTAAGATTAAATCGTTTTGCAAAATCAACATAAATTATGTGATCACCACAAACATCACCTAAGAGCGAGATTGATTCACCATAAATATCCAAACCATTAATTGCAGGTATTTCTCCCGGATTTGGTTTAATATTTTTCGCAATTTTCTGAAAGTTAATAATTTCATCTTTTTCATTTAAAATATGCATTCATATTCCTTTGTTAGTTAAAGCACAATATAAGGATTCAATATGAAGTTCAAATTAGGAGTAGATTAATGATTTGTTAAATTTTTCAACTCAGTAGATATCATCATATATCTTTTACTAATACGTAAAAATATTAATAATCTTATATTAATCTAATTTTAATATTTAGGTAAAATTAGATGGTTATTTTTGCTATTGAGAAATCCCTCTCTCCTAATGTTCTGGCAATATGAATAGAGCGCTAGAATAAGCCCAGTTAAGAACTGGGCTTTTTATTTTATTACTAAAGCTTTTCAATTTTTAATCAAGTAAAGAAATCAACTCGCATTTAATTATATAAGTTTTAATGAAATCATAGGTCGTCTTAATTAAAAATCTTTCAATCACAACTTATTTAGTTATTATAATTTCAAATAAAATAAATATTAATGCATTGCCTAAAGTAGATTCTCTCTTCAACTAATGAAAGAAATAATTAGAGTCAGTAGGAATTCAATTTTGATATTCCGGTTTTAATATTTTTTTAATAAAACAATAATAATTTCTTAACCAATTTAAACGGTTCTTTAGTTTATTTTCCTGATGAATTTTTTAATAAATACGAGAATAAATTGAACAGAAAAATCTATGTTGGTAATCTTCCAAAAACGTTTGAGGAGGTAGATTTAGAAAAACTCTTTAAAAACCACGGTATTGTTGTTTCCGCGAGGATTTTTCATCATCCAAGTACAGATTGGTTGGGAAAATATGGATATGTAGAAATGAGTTCAAAATCAGAGGCAAACAATGCAATAAAGGAGTTAAATAATCAGAACATAACCGGAAGAAGAATAATTGTTGCGCATATTGTGCCCAGATAATTATAACTTTCCGACAAGTTAATACTTTTATGAAAAGTAAAACTGAAAAGAATTGGCACTAACGATTTTTACTTAATAAATTATTATTTAAGAAGTTCATGGTTTATTTTCCAGACTAGTATCAATCAGAAATTTTTCACCAACACTTTTTTCCTTCTACTACGGCATTAATTAACAATTAATTAATCTCTGATAAATACATTTCTCATTATATTTATTTAAATAATTTGTTTAATAGTTTAAAGCTTAAAAGAAAAAGATGAAACATTTTCAGATGAACTTTAGACTCTGGATTATCTCATTTAACTTTTTAATGATTCCCTTTTTTTCATTTCCACAAGATGAAAAAAATGAATCGTTTAAAGTTGCTTTTCTTACAGATATTCACGTTCAGAAAGAATTAAATGCTGAACGAGGTTTTTTATCAGCAATTAATAAAGTAAATGAAATAAATCCGGATTTTGTAATTACGGGTGGTGATTTAATAATGGATGCATTGAATCAATCATACGAAAGATCCGATTCACTATTTAATTTATATAGCAGTCTTTGTGACAGTTTTAATATGCCTGTCTATAATACAATTGGCAATCACGATGTCTTTGGTCTTTATAAAACCAGTGGTGTCGATACAACACATCCCGAATATGGAAAAAAGTTGTACATAAACAGACTTGGTGATGGAAAATCATATAGCTCATTCGATCATAAAGGATGGCATTTTATTCTATTAGATGCAATAGAGTTTACTCCTGAACGAAAATATATTGGTGGAATAAGTCAATCTCAAATTGATTGGATTAAAACGGATTTAGCCCGATTGGACAAAAAAACTCCAATCGTACTTTCTACCCATATCCCTTTTATCTCTGTTTCCAAACAAATACTGGAGGGAAGCACTGCAGCACTAACTGAAGTAATTGTCGTTAAAAATTCAAAGGAAATATTGGCTCTTTTTGAAGGATATAACTTGAAGCTTGTATTACAAGGACATCTGCACATTGTTGAGGAAATTATTTTCAAGGAGACACATTTTATCACGGGTGGTGCTGTAAGTGGTAATTGGTGGAAAGGTTCGCATTATGGATTTGAAGAAGGATTTGTAATCATTGAATTCTATGAAAGTGATTTTAATTGGGAATATATTGACTACGGATGGGAAGTTAAGGAAACTAAATAAATAAAGAATTAATTATCTTCTAAAAGAATTGAAAATGCATTGCGCCATAAATAAAGTAACCTAAAAGAGTTTGGTTAAGGTCGTTGCGCCACAATATAGGTAACCAACATTTTATAGAGGATAGTCATTAGCAATTCAGCAAAGATAGAATATCTTCAACAAATCAGAACAAGATATCTTGGTACAGCTAATGATGAAAAATCACTTATGCTCTTTTCCACTTATCAAGTGAATTATCTTTTACACCATGATCTCTTGATGCTTGGAGTGTATTCATCCTTCCTTCCAATAATCATCTTTACTGCTGAGATTTTCTTTATCGTAATGCATTTTTTTTCCTGACACGTTAGCTCCTATATTTTATTTTATAAATACAGTTGCTTTTCTACTTGTCTACTTATTGGGGTAGGATCAAATTACGAGTAGATTGCCAATATTATCCATAAAATGATAATAATTATAGGTAATAATAACCAATAATACATCCAAATAATCTCTTTTAGCTTCAATCATTACTCCTAAAGATTTTGAAAATGTAATTCACTGAATTTAAGTTAACTCAAGCTTTTAAGTCATCATTAAATAAAAAAACCCCTACTTGCATCACTCAAGCAGGGGAATTGATGAGCCAGTTGAATAGCCTCCTTATTTCAACAGAATCATCTTTTTAACTTCATTAAAATTGCCTGCAGTTATTTTGTATAAATATATTCCGCTTGCTAATCCCGAAGAATTGAATTCAACTTCGTAAGTTCCCATTTGCTGTTGCTCATTTACAAGTGACGCAACTTCTTCACCAATTGTGTTGTAAACTTTAAGTGTAACAAGTCCATTGCTTGGAATTGTATATCTAATCTTTGTAGCAGGATTAAATGGATTCGGATAGTTCTGAGCTAATTCGAATTGCATTATTTTTAATCCATCCGATGATACTTTGAGTTTATTCATTTCACTATTTGATATTACAATTTCCTCACCATCTTTGATTTCGACTGTAAATAAATCTTCTGTGAAAGCATCCTTTAATTTGATATCAGCTCCTTGCACACTGATTCTGATCGGGTATTCAGCACCCGTAATATCTATAATTTTTTCAGTAGAGATATTCTCAACAAATCTGTCAGTCGTATATCTTACATCAAATAAGCCAACAGGTGGTTTAGGGGGTAAAATATATTTGTTAAGTTCTGCTTCACCTCTGGAAGAATAGAGTGTATACTGATTTCCCGATGCATCCATAATATTTATCTTTACCCAATCAGCGTTTATAAAGTTACTATTGACTTCTTTTAGAAAAGTAGGTCTGTCCGGATAAATTATCTTACCTGAAGCATCAAGATTTATCCAGTAACCTCTTCCAGGTTGAATTGTTACTGCAGGCTGATAACCAAATCCGGGGTTATAGGCATAAGGTACACCGCTAATCAGACCAGGAGGATTTGTTGTAATATCACTCGTCAAGAATTCATAATCATAAGCACCAATTAAATTCCAACCGCTTGAAGCATTAAATGAATCAACATTTGCGTAAATTAATTTTGGGTACAATATTGAACTTTGCACAGCCCCATTCCAATTATAAGTTCTTTGATTAGTATGTTTTAACCAGTAACCCTGACCAACTTTTAATGTGTCTTCGCTTTCATAACCTGAGGAAGAATATTTGAATACGGAAGCTGATAAGTCTCTGAATCTAAATAGTGTGTCCGCACTCATACTATTAGGATGGTTGCCGGGAAATGAAACCATATTCCAGCCAGCTGATATAGTAAAAGATTTAGAAAATGTTGTTGGCCAGCTTGTATTTATAAAAATTCCGTCAACCTGAACAATATAAGAATTGCTGCCTTGTCTCAAACAAACAGCTGCCATTGAATTGTCAGCTACAATATCTGTTGAAACTATGTCAGCAACTGATGGTTCTTTTCCAACCGGAGGATTTATATACAGACTTCCTACATCATTAGAATCTCCGGCTGGCATGTTGTATTTAAGAACTAAAAAATATGTAGTGTTATATGAATAAGTTGTTGTTGTATATACAACTGAACTGGTTGAAGCTTTTGAAATACCAAACTGTAAATTGCCGGCACCATCATCTTTCACAAAAACTCTTGGCTTAAAAAAAGTTGTTGGAAAAGCCGGAGCGAGATGGAAAAAATAGTCTCCGATGGTGGACGCCGTGTCAACATTAACTAGAAAGGCTGCATATAAAGAGCCTGATCCTGTGGAAGTAAAATCTTTGTGTATATCTTCCCGTGAACCACTACCTCCGTTAAGAGTAGTTGAATTACCAATTCCTGAACCGGGATACAAGTTATAAATTAAGCTTCCCGATGCTGCAGTAATTTTATTACCAGTTCCACTGTGATTTACCCAGCCGTTATTAATCAATGTATCACCAGCAGGGTATTCAAAGTTTTCGATTAGTAATTGTGCCCAGGTGTTATTGCTTACAATTACACTAAAACAAAAAAATGACACTAAAAACAATCCAAATGATTTCATAAGGACCTCCTTAATAAAATGAGTGAAAGAATATGATTAGATTAAATAGTTTTTGGTATAAACTTTTTTAAATATATAAAAATGGTTTTTTATAAGAGTGAAGAAATTGTTATTATTATATTAATACTGCGTTAATTTTAATGAAGTAGTTTGAATGACTTTTTTTTAATCAATAATTCATATTGTTTATTTATAATTCAAAAACTTTTTTTCAGTTTAATATCATTTGTCAAAGGACATGACACGCTTAATAGGCTTTTATTTTTTTATTTTTCTAACAGCTTCAATTTCATTATCTCAGAAGAACCTAAATTCCCTATTTCCCGATGTTGACCTATCTGCTAAATCAATAAAAATTCATACTGAGGTACTCGCAAATGATGATTTGGAAGGAAGGGGAACAGGAACAACCGGTGGAAACCTTGTTGCTTCATATATTGCAAATGAATTCGCGAAATATGGACTTAAACCAGCAGGAGTCAATAATTCTTTTTATCAGAATATACCGATGCATGGAAGTTATCCTCTGAAATCATCTGAATTAAAAATTTATACTGGAGAAGAAGAAAGAATTCTCGAACTCGAAAAAGATTATCTTCTATATAAATCCGGTCAACAAACATTTACACCTGCTCCATTACCAATCGTATTTGTTGGTTATGGAATTGTAGCTCCGGAATTTGATTATAATGATTATCAGTCAATTGATGTAGAAGGTAAAATTGTAGTATTTCTCGATGGTGAACCAGAATCGGATGATCCTTCTTATTTTAATGGTGAAGCACCTACCGTTTATAAATATCCCATCTCCAAACAGCGGATAGCATTATCAAGAGGCGCTGCCGGAAGTATTTTAATCCCTGATATTAATGCTGAAGACTGGTCATACAGGATTAGCGATTTTGCATTTGAAGATGTTACGCTTGCATATTCAGCATCAAATAATCTTAGCATTCTTCTGAATCCTGAATCGGCTGATGATCTGTTTAAGAATTCGGAGTACTCATTCAGTAATATTCTTCAAATGAAAGAAGAACACAAATTAATTAGCTTTCCAATGAATATTCAATTAAGCTTCAAATGTAATTTTATACAGCGTGATTTTTTAGCTCAGAATGTTATTGGAATGATTGAAGGCAGCGATAAGAAATTAAAAGATAATTATTTGATTATTTCTGCTCATTATGATCATCTTGGTATTGGTCCTGCAATTGATGGAGATTCAATTTATAACGGTGCACTCGATAACGCGATTGGTTCAGCAGTATTACTGGAGCTTGCAAGGCAATTTAGTGAAGCGAAAGTTCAACCCAAAAGATCAATTATTTTTTTGGCCACAACCGGTGAAGAAAAGGGATTACTGGGTTCTCAGTATTACACTGATAATCCTACAGTTCCTCTTTATAAAACAATTGCAAATATCAATATCGATGGAATTGCTCTTTTCAAAGATTTTCAATCTATTGTTGGAGTCGGTGCAGAATATTCAACTCTTGATGAGTTCCTCTTGAATACAGCATCAAATATGAATTTGCAGTTAGATGAAATTCCACCTCAGTTCAAAGTATTTGAAGCATTTAATCAATCAGATCAGATTAGTTTTGCCTCAGCCGGTATTCCATCAATACTGGTATTGGAAGGATTAAATAATAAACACAAAACTGAAGAAGAAGTACTTTACGCATTTATAGATTATATGTTGAATCGTTATCATACTCCTTTCGATGATTTGTCTCAGTACATTGATTATGTTGCTGCTGCTCAGCATACGGAAATTTTATACAATCTGATTCTTTTGCTCGCAAATTCTGAAATTGTTCCTGAATGGAAACCAGGTTCGCCTTTTATAAATGCTCGCTTAAGATCAATAGCAGAGAAAAGATAGCATATGATGAAGCAATCGTTATTGTTCATTCTTTTGATGTTACTGTTTGCCGGATGTAGTTCGAGAATCGGAGATAATGTTACTATAACAATTAAAGGTTCTGATTCAATGCTGCAATTAACTGAAAACCTGGCTAATGAATATATGAAGCAGAATCCCGGCATCTCAATTTATGTAAATGGAGGTGGAACTGCTGCAGGTATTAAATCTTTAATCAATGGAGATATTGATGTTTGTACAGCCTCAAGAAATTTAAAACCTGAAGAGGCAAAATCGCTCGCTGAGTATTATCGTAGTGTAGGTTTTTTTTATCTGATTGCAAAGGATGCCCTGTCCATCTATGTGAATCCGTCTAATCCGGTTAAATATTTATCTTTAGAAAACCTGAGGAAAATATTTGAAGGTAAGATTACAAACTGGAGTGAGCTCGGTGGAAAAAATCAAAAAATTATTCCTGTAATTCGTAATCTGAATTCTGGTACTCACCTTTATTTCAAAGAGCATGTTCTTGAAGCAGATAATTACAGCAATGATGCAATTGTAAAACCCACTACTCCGGAAATAATTGAATACATTGAGCAAAATGAAAATGCAATCGGTTACGGCAGCATGGGTTATCAGGGAAATATTTTTCGTGTGAGAATAGAAGGTATTGAACCTTCAGAAGAAAATGCAAGAAACGACACCTATCCCATAACACGTTATCTTCATTTTTTCACGACAAATGTTCAAAGGGGAGCAGTAAAAAAATTTATTGATTGGGTTCTTTCTCCTGAAGGTCAGGCAGTTGTGAAGCAATCGGGTTTTATTCCGCTCTGGGAAATAAAGAAGTAAATAAAGCTGATATTTGCTTTATTTTACCCATCTCTTAACAAAAACATAAAATAAACTTAACCTTATCTTAATTTATCATCAATTTCATTTTCTTACTTTAGAACGTAATTAATTAGGAAGTTTTGGCTGATGACATTTAAAGAAATATTTCATTTCAATAACTTCTTGCACAAGATTAAACTTGATAAATCAGAGGAGAATCAAGTTATTGCAGAGCAAGAAAAAGAAATAATTGATAATGATTTGTTGGATGAAGACAGATTTTCAGGAAATGAATGGAATCAGGAATACGAATTGATTTATCTTTCTTATGTTCTCGAAAAGTAATCTGAATTAAGTAAAAAAAACTCTCCACAGTTAAACAAACATGGCTGCATTTACCAGCTTCAAATGATCCTTTTGATAACTTTTGTCAATTTCAGGTTTTAACCGTGATGGATAATCAAGCAGACGGATATCAATATCAATTCCATTCTTTGAAAGGTTAAC
>JACAFA010000132.1 GCA_013388525.1 Ignavibacteriaceae bacterium
ATGGACAGACAGATACTGACCAAGATACAGGTAGAGATGATCTATGGAAATCCACCGGCATTACCATTGGATTATATCTTATGGCAGAACTTCCCGAATCCGTTCAACCCGAGCACAACAGTAAAGTTCCAGATACCACAGACGAGCGATGTAACAATAAAGATCTATGATATGTTAGGTCAGGAAGTAAGAACATTGTTTGCAGGTGAAGTATTAAGAGGAACATATTCGGTTGATTGGGATGGAAAGAACGATGCAGGTCAGCAGATGAGTTCAGGCAGCTATATCTACAGAATGGTAGCTGGTGAATTTATGCAGGCTAAAAAGATGATTTATGTGAAGTAATATTTATTTTCTTAAGAGCCCCGCAATTGTGCGGGGCTCAACTATAGTTTCTTAAGTGCCCGATAGTTATGGTGAACAAATAGAATTTAGATAGACGTATAAAATTTGTTCAAAAGTTTATATATTTATGTAGCTTTTAATTGATTTTTAATTTTTAGTCAAAATTATTAATTAGACTTTAAAATTCATTTGGTAAAATGTTCGGCTTTTGTAACCAAATAAATTAGAAAAATTATTTAAGGATAGTAGAACTAATTTATTTTGTTACAGCAGTCAGAATAAAAATACTTTAAATAACAATTAATTTATTAACTTAATAGAGAGGCATATTATGCGTAAACTCTTTTCAATTTTTTCAATCGTTATGCTCTATGTTACAATTGCATTTGGACAGGCTCAGGCAGATTTTGAGATTTTGGTTCATGATGCACTCAATGCAAATTATCCATTATGGTTTGGGTTAGACTTAACCGCCACTGATGGTATTGATTTTACATTAGGAGAAAGTGATCTTCCTCCTCCACCGCCGGGTAATGCATTTGATGCCAGATGGTGGTTACCACCTTTTTTAGGTGCGCTTTCTTCGTGGCGTGATTATCGGGCTCCAGGCAATCCACCTGCATTTCCGTTTACAGGACAGAAAGAGCACAATCTTAAATTTCAATCGACGGATTATCCTATTACAATAAGGTGGAATTTACCATCAACTATTGCATCAACAAGCGTAATAAGAGATATGTTTGGCGGCGTACTTATAAATAAAAGCTTTTCCGGTAATGATAGTCTTGTAGTTACAAATACAGCAATTGGACAGCTACAGGTATTGATTGATTACGTTGATGTCGTTCCCGTTGAACTTACATCCTTTACTGCACAGGTTTCAGAAAAAGGAGTGCTTTTGAACTGGACTACGGCAACAGAGCTGAACAATCAGGGTTTCAATGTTGAAAGAAAAACAATCGGCTGGGAAACAATTGGTTATGTTCCCGGATATGGAACTACAACTGAGCCAAAGTCATACTCTTTTCTTGATGGCGAAGTTACAACCGGTACATATACTTATCGTTTGAAACAAATTGATTTTGATGGAACTATCAGTTACTCAAACGAAATTGAAGTTGTTGTTAATTTTACACCAAGTAATTTTGAATTATTCCAGAATTATCCAAATCCGTTCAACCCGACAACGACTATTCAGTTCCAGGTTCCACAGACCAGCGATGTGTCAATTAAAATTTTCGACATGCTTGGACAGGAAGTCAGATCATTATTTACCGAACAGGTTCAACCGGGTAAGTATTCGGTAACATGGGATGGAATGAACAATTCAGGTGCTAAAATGAGTTCAGGAAGTTATATATACAGAATGACTGCGGGTGATTTTGTACAGTCAAAAGAAATGATTCTTTTAAAGTAAGTTTTATGTTTTACTGTGCCCTGCTTAAAAAAAATAGCGGGGCTCTTTTATTTTAAATGAAATGCGGCTTTATTTGCTGAAGTTTTTATTATTGGTAAAAGCCTGCAAAGCTTTCCTATAGTAAGCTGTGCTGTCAGTCTTCATACTAAGTGTAAAATAATTTAAAGATATACATCTAAAGAACTGACAGATTTAAAGGATTATATTTTATCCTTTTGGATATTAAGAGGATAATTATAAGAACTGTGATGCTTCGAAACAGCTTTATCCTTACTGACAAAAAGGATAGCGAGCTGTTAATTGACTGAAAATCATTTATAATTTTTTCAATTCCTGCTGCTGTGCAAACTAAAAAAATTATATTATTCGGGGGAATGTCATTCAGCGTACTTTCTGATAATCCGTATGGTGAACAGCGCATTACTATTAATTTCCCATTCAAAGAAACCTTCCAGTATATTAAACTAAAAGGTATGAGATGAAGAATTTTATTTACATTCTTAAAATGAGTGCTATTTTCTCATTTATATTTTTTGGAAAAACACTCTCCCAAACGGATGAAGACTTAAAAAACATTTGGTCGCGGGTTGTAATTGATAAGAACTTAGTGAAGGAAATCAAACCAGATATTAATTGGTTTCCGGCTGAGCAAATTCCGGTATTTTATCCTTTAGTTGATGGAATTACAGTCGGTCCAAATTTCAGATTGAAACCGGGAACAAATACTACACAGTCCGAAATGAGCGTTGACGTTCATCCGACAAATAACAATATTGTTTTTGGGTCTGCAAATGCAACTGACTGGCCTGTAACAACAATATATGGAACCGGCGTTTATTGGTCACTCAATCAAGGATCAACCTGGACTGGATATGACAGCCCGCCGTTTGGTACAAACTCAGGTGATCCCGTTTCAGTTATAGGAAGCGATGGAAGGTTTTACGAAAACTATATTAATAATTCAAGCGGTCAAAGTGTTTCTGTTTCTACGAATAATGGTGCGAACTGGAATACCTATGTTATTGCACCCAATCCTGGCAGTCTTGCAGATAAAAATCATTATATGGTTGATAAAAAATCTGATAGCCCTTATTTGCACAGATCGTACTGTGCTTGGACGGATTTTGGAGGAACAAATACTTATGATGTAGTATTCAAGTATTCTTCAAACTTTGGTCAAAACTGGGCTTCAGCAATAAATTTAAGTAATGCACTATCATCATACTTAAATCAGGGTGTTAATATTCAAACAGGACCAAATGGTGAAGTTTATGCTACCTGGGCAGTTTATATTGACGGTGATGTAGGTACCGGTGAAGATGGAATCGGATTTGCAAAGTCAACTAATGGTGGTCAAACATGGTCGGCACCAATGTATGCATATCAACAAACCAATTTTGGTATCAGAGGATATTTAACAAGCAAAAACAGTATAAGAGTACAATCATTTCCATCAATGGCTGTTGACAGATCCGGTGGACCATATAATGGATATATTTATATAACTTGGCCTCAGCGGGGAGTATCTCCTGCCGGAAGCGATCCGGATATTGTTATAATTAGATCTACTAATGGCGGGACTAGCTGGTCTTCACCTGTTCGCGTGAATAATGATCCACTCAACAATGGAAAAGATCAATATTTTCCGTGGTGCACTGTAGATCAATTAACCGGACAATTAATGCTTGTGTTTTATGACAGCCGTGATGTGGCTAATACTCAGGCAAATGTTTATATGGCGAGATCATTAGATGGTGGAAGTACTTTTGAAAATTTTAAAGTTAGTGATCAGGCACATACACCTTCACCTATTTCCGGGCTTGCCGGAGGTTATGCTGGTGATTATATCGGTGTAGCTGCTTATGATAATGTTGCCTATCCTCTGTGGGCAGATAACAGAACAGGAAATTATCAGGGCTGGATGGCTAAAGTTACTTTTGGTCCGCCATGTCCGGTTGGTGCACCAACGAATCCAATTCCAATTAATGAAGCCACAAATGTTTCCATCAATTTACCTCAACTTATCTGGACAAATGGCTCAGGCGCAACACAGTGTGAAGTATGGTTCGGTATATCTGGTAGTATGACAAAGGTTTACGACGGTCCGGCAATTTCATCATGGAATATTCCGTCGCCGCTTAGTTACAATACTCAATACAACTGGCAAATAATTGATAAAGATGGCTCTTGCAGCACCAGCGGACCTGCGTGGTCATTTACTACTGAACTTTCACCCGGAATTGTATTTATTGAGAACTTTGATAACCTGAATTGCTGGACACCAATCGGGCCACTGGGAACGACTAACTGGTCTGTTCAAAATACTGCAAATGCAGGAGGTACTTCTCCCGAGCTCAGGCTTAGCTGGACTCCTCAATTTAACGGTTTATCAAAGTTAAGTAGTTGCCCTATATCTGTACTGAATAATCGTCATTATAGCATAACTCTTAAACACATGCTCGATTTTTATGCAACTACAGCTCCAACGCTTGGTTTAGGAGTTTCTTATGATAATGGAGCAACCTATACAACTATCTGGAGTTTTACACCAACTGGTAACGTTGGACCGGAAACGATTAACGCATCATTTACAACACCTGTAAACGATTCTCCCAATGCAATTAACCTCTATCTTGTTTTTTTCTGCAACGGTAATTCATATAATATTGATTACTGGTATATTGATGACTTAATATTGAATGATGATGATTACGTTAGCGTAACGGATCCGACAAATGTAACTGCAACTCCTGTAAGCCATTCACAAATAAATATTGGATTTACACCAGATATAAATAATAATAATGTGGTTATTGTCTGGAATCTATCTGGTTTATTCACAACTCCGTCAGGAACTCCACCTTTGCCGGGGCAACCTTTTGCCGGTGGTACTTTATTATATAACGGAACAACATCTCCTGTAAGTCATACTGGTCTTACCCAACTGACAACTTATTATTACAAACTTTTTTCTTTTAATGGAATCAATTATTCACCGGGAGTTAATGTCAATGCAACTACTTTGTCAGCATTAGATTTTGGAGTAGATATGCTGGTAAGGGACAATTGTATAAATTCAGTTCCGCTGATATTTGGTACTGCACCCGGTGCAACTGAATGTTACGATCCGGAATATGATCTTTCAGCACCACCACCTCCACCCGGAGGCGCTTTCGATGGAAGATTCGTTAGCTGCAATGAGGGATTTTTCAAAGATATAAAAGCAACAAATACTAATGATGAACGAATTTGGAATTTGCAATTTCAACCAGCCGACGGTTGTTATCCTGTTACTTTAACATGGAATCCGGCACAGTTGCCATCCACCGGTTATTTTCATTTATTAGATCCTTTTGTCGGAACTATAGTTAACGTTAATATGAGAACCACAAGCTCATTTACTGATGTGACGGACCTTCGTCAATTGCAGATAAAATACAATTATCAGATTTGTTCTAACTTTAATATTTCGTCAGGTTGGAATTTGTTAAGTTTGCCAGTTAATATTACTGATAATAACTATCTTACTTTGTTCCCAACTGCACAACCCGGGACATTATACGGATATAATAATGGTTATTTTTCAACTACTACAATCGGGAATTGTGATGGCTATTGGTTAAAATTTTCATCTGCACAGTTTGTAAATGTATGTGGTCTTGATAGAATTGAATGCAACATTACTTTAAATTCCGGCTGGAATTTAATTGGCGGACCTGATTGTAATGTTTCTCTCAGCAATGTTATTGATCCTGGTGGAATTATCATTGCAGGTTCACTATATGGTTATTCCGGCGGTTATTTTTCTGCAAATTCAATTGATGCTACAAAAGCTTACTGGATAAAAGCAAATGCACCTGGTACGATAACAGTAAGTTGTGCTATCCCTCCTGAAAAACAAAATATTGATTTAATAATTCCACAGGAAACTTTTGAAGATTTCAGCAGGATTGAGATAAATGATTCTGAAGAGAATAGTCAGACTTTATTCTTTAATGGTAAATTGAATGATAATCTGAACACAGAAAGTTTCAGTTTACCACCACTACCCCCTCCGGGAAGTTTTGATGCAAGACTAAAAGGTGATTACAGATTAACTGAAAGTGACGAAGTAGAAATTGAATTGCAATCATCTGCATATCCGATAAATGTTCTTATATCAAACCTGAATAACAATGAAGCCTATGTTCTTGTTGAAGTTGCAAATAAAGTTGTAGTCGGAACTCATAAAATTATAAACGGAGAGAAAATAATTATTAGTAACGAAGCTGTAACGATGCTAAAGATTACGAAAGTGAATTCGCTTCCAACAACATATAATCTTGATCAGAACTATCCTAATCCGTTTAATCCGATTACGACAATTAAATTTTCATTACCTGAAGCAGCAAACGTATCACTTAATATTTATAACGCACTTGGAGAGAAGATCGCAGAATTGGTTAACACAAATTTGGAAGCAGGATATTACAGCTACCAATGGGATGCGAACAATTTTGCAAGTGGAATTTACATCTATGAATTGCGGACAGATAAATTTATTTCAGTTAAAAAAATGATACTAATGAAATAAGTGGTTATATTAAATTTTTTATGGAGGATTTTATTATGAAAAACAGAATAAATAATTGGTTTGCTCTTGTATTGCTTTCTCTTATAGTTCTTTTGCCGATAAACTCATTTGCTCAATTGAGTGGAACAAAATCAATTCCCGGAGACTATGCAACAATTGAATCAGCTATAGCCGATCTTAATTTACAGGGAGTTGGTCCAGGTGGTGTTACCTTTAATGTCTCAGCGAATCATACTGAAACTTTTTCTGGTCCAACTGCCGGTTTGATTACTGCAACAGGTACACAATTAAATCCGATTATATTTCAGAAAAGCGGTACCGGCGCGAATCCAATTATTACTGCCGGAACAGGAACAGGTTCACTGGATGGTATTATCGTAATTGCCGGAGGTGATTATATAACTTTTGATCGTATAAATGTATCTGAAAATTCAGCTAACACTGATGATATTAGCAGGATGGAATGGGGTTATGCTTTGCTTAAAAAGAGTGCAACAGCACCTGTGGATGGATGCTATTTTGTTACAATCCAATATTCAGTCATTACACTGAATAAATCGAATACAGCCACCTGGGGTATCTATGCAGCAAATCATACTCCTTCATCTTCAACAGGTTTAACTTTATCTGATACACTCGATGTAATGAGTTACTGCAAGTTCGATGGCAATTCAATTACCGCTTACAATGGTATCAGAATCATAAGCGCAACAACTGCCGAATTTTTTGGTAAAGGAAATGAAATTGGGGTAATTGCCGGTAATAATATTCTTGCGTATGGAGATGGTTCAGCAACTGCGTACGGAATGAATATTGAATATCAGGACAATCTTAAAATAGCTCATAATTCTGTTAATGGTGGGGGTGCTTCTCACACTGGTTTACTTTATGGAATAAGGACAGGCAGCGGGACTAATTCTAATGTTGATATTTATTTAAATAGTGTAACAGTTACGCAAAGCGGAACAAGTCTCATCTATGCAATTGTTAATTCGATGGGAAGCTCCGGAACTAATAATACAGTAAACATATATAACAACACGGTAGAGAATTGCCTTTACTCGGGTTCTTCAAGCAATAGCTTCTGGATGATTTATAATTTAGCAAGTGCATATACAGTGAATATTTATGGTAACAGACTGCGGAACAATACTAAAAGTGCAGGAACAGGACCTATTCATTGCATATATAATAGTCCAACTACTGCAACTGTAAACGCCAATATCTATAATAATGAAATTCATGGTAATAGCTCAGCCGGACCAATGAATGGGATCTACGTTACTGCGGGAACAAATAATAATATTTATGGAAACAAAATTTATGATATAAGAACTACGAGCTCCTCAGGTTCCGCAGTTTCAGGAATATTAATTCCATCCGGTCCGGTTAACACATACATTTACAATAATTTTATTTCTGACTTGAAAGCTCCTAATTCAGCAGATGTTAACGCTGTTCGTGGAATCAGTATAACAAGCACTACTGCTAATTCAAATATCGGCTTGTATTATAATACGATCTTTCTGAATGCAACCGGAGCCGGAAATTTTGGTTCTTCAGGAATATTTCATACAAACAGTACAACCTCAACTACTGCAAATCTCGATATGCGTAACAACATTGTGGTTAACTTATCAAATGCGAGCGGAACCGGCAAAACTGTTGCGTTCAGACGAAGCGCTGTTAATGTAAACCTCAATAACTATTCAACACTATCGAACAACAATTGTTTTTATGCTGGCACACCGGGTGCAAGTAATGTAATCTTCTTTGACGGAACTAATTTTGATCAGACCATTGAAGAATTCAAAACCCGCGTTGCACCAAGAGAAACTTTTTCATTTACTGAAAGTGTTCCCTTTGTCAACGATACTACCGCACCGTATGATTTACATGTGAGGACAGATGTTGCTACACAAACAGAAAGCGGTGGAACACCAATTACTTCACCGATTACTATTACTACAGACTATGATGGTGACTTAAGAAATGCAACTACTCCGGATGTCGGTGCAGACGAATTTAATGGAATCGGAACTGATATTACTCCACCAGCTATTGTATATACAGATTTAACTCATACTACATCAACAGCAAACAGAACACTCAGCGGTGTTTCAATAACAGATCAGAACGGAGTTAATGTAACCCCCGGAACAGCTCCGAGAATTTATTTTAAACGCTCTTCTGATAATAATACTTTCGTTGATAATACTCCTTCAACCAATGGCTGGAAATACATCGAGACGAGCAGTCCTGGAAATCCGTTTGATTTTCTGATTAACTACTCGCTTCTTTTTGGAGGAACCGGTGTTCAGATGGGAGATACAATTCAATATTTTGTTGTTGCTCAGGATTTATTCAATCCAGCAAATGTTGGAATATCTGAGGGTGTCTTTGCTTCACCACCGTCTTCAGTCAATTTAACACCTGCAGCTTTCCCTATTACAGGAAATATTAATTTCTACCGGATTATAATTTTATTAAATGGAACTGTAACAGTTGGAACAGGTGGAAATTATCAATCGCTTACTGGTGATTATGGATTATTTAAAGTAATGAATGAAAATATAATTAGTGGAAATATTACTGCTCAAATTATAGATGATCTGAATGAAACCGGAGGTAATACTCTCAATCAATGGATTGAAGATGTCAGTGGTGCAAATTATACTCTCACAATTCAACCGAATTCTGCTGTTAACAGAACTATATCTGGTACTTATAAAGGCGGTCTCATAAGATTGAATGGTGCAGATCGGGTTACTATTGATGGACGTTATAATGGTTCCGGAAATTATCTTACATTTATTAATAACAAAGACACTAATAACACTGCCACATTTCAACTCATCAGTCTTGGTGCAGGTTTGGGATGCTCGAATGTTACAATTAGAAACTGCAACATCAAGGCAGGTATCAATAGCGTTGCAAACGTTTTCGGTATCTTTGGCGGAAGCTCAACTGGTTCATTAAGTACAGGAAATGCCGGCGGTGCAGACTTTGATAATATTTCAATTATAGAAAACAAGATTTATAATACTCGCAACGGTTTATGGATAAGAGGAACGTCTTCAGATCAGATGACTAATTTATTGATATCTGGAAATATTATTGGAGCTGATGTTGTAAGTGAATCAATCACTGAGTATGGAATGTACATTGGTTATGCAGATGCGCCGCAGGTTTTAAGCAATGAAGTATATAACATGTATTTTGATGTCAGCAAATGGCCTATTTATTTCGTGGCAAATGTTAATAATGCTGTCGTTAGTAAAAACAAAATACATTCTATTAAACAGCCTGGTACAACCGGATATAATTCAACAGGAATATACTTCTCTTCCGGTACGAATTGCTTTGATAATCAGATCGATAATAACATGATTTATGATTTAAGTACTTATGGAAATACATCAATGTATTTATATGGAATCAGAATTGCAGGTGGAAGCAATTATAAAATTTATTATAACTCAATAAGTATTACAGACACAATTGGTAATACCGCTGTAAATCTTCCTTCGGCTTGTTTGTATATCTCAGCAGCTTCGACAAATATGGACATTCGAAATAATATTTTCCTGAATACAAGAGTTGGTAACAGTCCAAAGAACTATGCTGTTTATACACCGAATACTACAACATTCCAGTTCATAGATTATAATGATTACTGGACTACCGGAAGTGTAATTGGATATTTCGGAGCTGATATTGCAACTCTGAATGATTGGAAAACTGCTACAGGTCAGGATGCCAATAGCATTTCTGATGACCCACATTATTTAAGTGAAACTGACTTACATATCAATCCTTCATTTAGTACTGTTTGTGATATCGGTGTACCAATCGCATCAGTAACAACTGATATTGATGGAGATATTAGAAGTGCAACCACACCTGATATCGGCGCTGATGAATACAATTGTGGTGCTAATACCTTCCAACTCACTGTAGATATAGCCAATGGGTGGAATATGGTATCAATTCCTGGTTTACATCCAGTAGATCAGAATGTAGATACCTGGTGGCAATACAGAGATCCGGGCGCTAACGTGTTCAAGTATTCTGGTGGATATCAGGTAGTTTCTTTAGCAACACCTGGAATTGGTTACTGGATGAAACACGCAGGTGCAAGAACCTACAACACAGGTGATGAATGGCCAGCAGGTGGAATACAGATAGTTGCACACGATCCGATACCTGGAACATCCGGATGGAACCTTGTAGGTGGATACGAGGCAAGTGTAGCCACATCAGGAATGACAACAACACCTCCGGGATTGATAATATTCCCTGTATATAAATATTCAAGCGGATATCAGGTAGCCACAACGTTGGATCCAGGTTATGGATATTGGGTAAAACTCAGTGGAGCCGGACAGATAAACATCCCGAGTTCAATGGCAAAAGGCAGTGGAGAAATAGCAGAATACTTCCCAAAAGAATGGGGAAGAATAATACTTACGGATGCAAGTGGAATAAATTACACGTTGTATGCAGTAAAAGGAGAAGTAGATCTGAATCTCTATGAGTTACCACCGGCACCACCTGCAGGAATGTTTGACATCAGATATGGAAGTGGAAGGATAGCAGAGGACATCAACAGTTCAGTGAAGACAATTGAACTGAATGGAGTAACCTATCCAGTAACAGTAAGAGTAGAAGGAATGGATATCAGATTGATGGATGAAACAGGCAAGGGAGTAAATGTAAATCTGAAGTCAGGTGAAGATGTGGTGATCAGTGATGGAACAATCCAGAAGCTGAAGGTAAGCGGAGAGTTGCTGCCAACAGTATATTCGTTAGAGCAGAACTATCCGAACCCATTCAACCCAAGCACTGTGATAGAGTTCTCATTGCCTGAAGATGTAAGCAATGTGAAGTTATCGATCTACAATGCATTGGGAGAGAAGGTAGCCGAGTTAGTGAACAGTTCATTGACAGCAGGAAAATATCAGTATCAATGGAATGCACAGAACGTAGCTACCGGAATGTATATATATGAATTACGAACAGATAAATTCGTATCAGTTAAAAAGATGTTACTCTTGAAGTAATAATATATTTTGCAGCCCGTCCTGATTTAGCAGGACGGGTTTGCAAATAAAAAAAATTTTGGGGTTTATGAACTTTCTAATCAACTTATTTATTAACAATCACAAAGGGTGCGTTATGCGTAAACTATTTTCAGTTCTCGCCTTTGTACTGCTCTATGTTACGATAGCTTTCGGACAAGCAGCAGTAAGTTTTCCTGTCCTAGTAGAGGACAATGCTGGATTCAGCCAGATAATTGATTTCGGGCTTGATCTCACAGCTACAGATGATATAGATGTAGCTCTGGGTGA
>JACAFA010000143.1 GCA_013388525.1 Ignavibacteriaceae bacterium
AAATTCCTTGGAGTACTTGTTTCTGCTTTAACTGTTGGTTTTGTTATAATGATTTTAAATGAAACTTATGGATTTGTTGGTGATGGAGCTCTTGTTGCACCACAAGCAAATGCGATGGCAGCAGTAATCCAGCCTTTGATGGATCAACAACCGGCACCTTGGACACTGTATATCGTCGGAGCTATTCTTGCTTTAGTTCTTACAATGATAAAAGTTCCTGCTCTCGCTTTCGCTCTTGGAATGTACATTCCGCTTGAACTTAACACACCTCTTTTAGTCGGAGGTTTGATTGCGCATTTTGTTTCCACAAGAAGCAAAGATGAAAAAGTAAACAATGCAAGGAGAGAAAGAGGGACACTGATTGCGTCAGGATTTATTGCCGGTGGTGCTTTGATGGGAGTAATAAGTGCAATCCTCAGATGGCAAGGACTAAATTGGGTTAACTATGAATGGGCTGAATCTCATGCAGCAGAATTAATTGGTATTGTTATGTTCGCTTTGCTTTGTACTTATATGATTTGGGATTCGTTGAGAGGAAAACCGGATACAGATTCTGGTCCAACTTATCCTGATGGAGACAGCAAATTATAAATTTCTGTAGAGACGCATCGCTGATGCGTCTCTTTTTATAATTAAAGTATTTTGAAATAAAATAAAACTCCCATAACTATTAAAAAGACAAACACTCCAATTATCCCGTATTGAACCGTCTTAATTTCTTTAGCCTGTTTTTTCAGATGAAATAAAATATCATTCTTCGTATTTCCAACTTCAGATATCGTACTCTTCGAAGCTGATTTCACTTCCAGACTGAATGCCTTATTACTTGCTTCCATTCTTGTTTCAAGAGAATGAATTTCATTACTAACTGATAATATTTTTGAATCAATTCTTTCCAGGCGAGAAGGGAAATCAACTTTATCAAGTTTGTCAATCAGAACAATAGCTCTTTCAGCAAGCTTGTCGAATTCCTCTTTAAGCTTTAAAATAGTATTTATAATCTTGGAAGCAGCCTCTATTGATATCTTTGCAGTCTCAATATATTCAACCGCAGATTTTAGTTTAGTAAGCTCTTCCTCGAGTTTAACTATTTCCTCTTGTAATAAATCTTCCATATTCTGATAACCAGTAATATTATTGAAATTAATGCTTGCTTTATTTCTAATTGGTCAAATTTGCGGGACAATTTTAATACCGAAAAGTTTCTTTGAAAAACAAGGATAAATTCACTTTTCGCTATAATTTTTACTTAAAAGTGGCGAGATTCAAAAGAGGTTTTGGGTTAAAAGTATATTGAAGAATGAATCTATCTTACTTTTCTGGCAAATGTGACTTCATATAATTCTTGAAAAGTCTGTTGTATATCATATAAGCTGACATTCAAATCGAAGTCAAAAACTTATATTGTTTTGCAAAATTTATGTCCACTTTAGCTTGACAATGGTTACACATAAACCTGAGCATTACATTATTAGCAGAATCATTAATGTTAAGTTTTTATTTTTTATCTTTCGCTGACTGCTGTAGCTGAAACAGAATTTTCAGGTAAGATTCCCGGATTCTTTTCGGGATTAACTCTCTCCTTTGCCTTCCTCACTTTGGATGAAGATTTTCTTTTCAAAGATAAACCAAGTCTTCTGATCTTTCCGCTGACAGATGATTTACTTCTGTTTAAGTTTTTAGAAATTTCTTTTACAGGAATTTTTAAAAAATTAGCTTTCAGATAATCTATCTCTTCACTGCTCCAGGGTATTTTGTCAGTTTTACTAACACCAATCCGGCTTGCAGTATTCTTTACTGAATTCAGTGGTCGGTTTAACTTAAGAGCAATTTCTTCTATCGGGATTTTATAATAATTATTTCTGATGAAATCTTTTTCCTCTTCAGTCCAGTTTGGACCTTTGTCGTGTTTTTTTAATCCCAACTTCTTCGCATACTGATGAACTTTATAAATTTCAATTCCGAGATGAGCAGCAATTTCCGGATATGTTTTCTTTCCTGCATTCTTTTTCAGATAATTTCGTTCACTCTTAGTCCATCTATGAATATATGTTGCCCTTGTCAAACCTAATCTTGGCGCTTTTACTTTAACAGCTTCCACTGACCGGTTAAGAATTTTTGCAACTTCCTCGACTGTATAATTACGGTTAGTGTAAAGCTCTCGAAGCAATGTCTTTTCATCTTCTGTCCACTTATCAGCGCCTCGTTTTGTAAGTTTAAGAAACTCAGCTCTGTGATGAATAGAACGGATGGTTCTCTTTAGGGTTTTCGCAATAGAAGAATTTTTTTTGATATGATAATTTCTTGTAAGATAATTATCCTCCCACTTTTGCCAGGTGCGGAATTTATTTGTCCGAATACCAAGCTGAGCAGCTTTAAACATTACGGTATCCGGGCTGTGCTCTACAAATTTTGCAACATAATTCGCTCCCCTTTTCCTGTAGTGTCTTTTAAGAATTTTTATTTCTTCTTCTGTCCAGCGTTTCGGCATAATGTATTTCCGGTTATGATTTTATAGTCAACCCGAAATTTCAGAAATTACTAAATAACTCTTCAAGTTTCATTTTCAATTGTGTCAGCTCAACCTCAAACCTTTCGCCTGTTCTACGGATCTTAACTTCACATTTGTTGTCTTTTAATTTCTTTTCACCGATAACTATCTGAACGGGCATACCAAGCAAGTCTGCATCATTAAACTTAAAACCTGCGGCAGCATCGCGGTCATCAAATAAAACTTCGTACACGGCATT
>JACAFA010000066.1 GCA_013388525.1 Ignavibacteriaceae bacterium
AAAGCAAAAGAAAAAGGATACGAAATTAAAATTGGAAAATTTCCGTTTATGGCAAGTGGAAAAGCTTTTGCAATTGGCGAACGTGAAGGTTTTGTGAAAATGATTTTCGATGCAAAGTACGGCGAAATTCTTGGTGCTCACATAATAGGAAGTGAAGCTACTGAAATGATTGCTGAAGTTACCCTGGCTCGTTCACTTGAAGCAACTGGAGAATCAATTATTAAAACTATTCACGCACATCCGACTCTATCTGAATCAATTATGGAAGCTGCTGCAAATGCTTATGGAGAAGCAATTCACATTTAAAAATTAAAGGATTGCAAGATTTGAAAATTACAAGATTCAATTGCTTGATTAGTAAATACTTTAGGTTACATCAAAACCAATTGACTAATGACTAATGACAAATGACTAAACGAAGTTTGACATATTGCGATTTAGGTTTCATTGATTATAAGGAGGCATGGGATCTTCAACAGGAGATTCATTCGAAGAGAGTTTCAGGTGAGGTTGAAGATTATCTTTTTCTTCTTGAGCATCCTAATACATATACTCTGGGTAAAACTGCTCACAAGGAAAATCTTATAGGTACAGAGAGTTATCTTAAGGAAAATCAGATTTCTGTTTATGATATTGACCGGGGTGGGGATATTACTTATCACGGTCCGGGTCAAATTGTTGGATATCCGATTATAGATTTAAACCAATGGTTCAAAGACACGCATAAATATTTAAGAGCACTGGAGGAAGTAATAATTTTAACCTGTAGCGAATATGGATTGAACTGTGAACGAAACCCAAAACATACAGGTGTATGGATTGGTGACAGGAAAATTGCTGCTATCGGAATTAAAGTTAGCAGATGGATTACGATGCACGGGTTTGCATTTAATGTGAATACAGACCTAAAACTTTTTAACGGAATAATTCCTTGTGGTATCCAGGATAAATCAGTTACATCATTGAAGCAGGAATTGAAAAGAGAAATAAGTATTCAGGAAGTCAAAGAAAAGTTACTAAAAAATTTCACTGAATTATTTGCATACACCTCTGTGATTTCAAGAAGTAAAGAAAAAGTATTGCAATCAAATTTTTCAACCATTTATTAAGAAGGTTGTTCGATGGCTAAAAAAATTATGAACAACACGATTCATTCATCCCATAAAAATAAAGCTGATGAAAAAAAGACCGGCAGTTCATTGAAAGAAAAAAATATCAATTCCAATGGATTGATGGGTTTTGATAAGAAGCAGTTGATTGATATTCTGAAGATGATGATTCGTTCAAGAGTTATTGATAATAAGGCGATGCGTTTACTCAAACAGGGAAAAACTTTTTTCCACATTGCTGCAGAAGGACACGAAGCTGTTCAGATGGCAATTGGTTTGCATCTTGATCCAAAAAAGGATTGGCTCTTTCCATACTATCGCGATCTTGGAACAGTATTGATGGCTGGCTTAACTCCCGAAGAAGTTTTTCTCGGAACATTTGCCAAAGCAACTGATCCTGCAAGCGGTGGAAGGCAGCTTCCTGTCCATTGGGGAATGATAAATGCACAGGTTCCATCTCAATCAAGCCCAACCGGAACTCAGTTTCTTCAGGCTGTCGGAACTGCGCTCGCGTCAAGAAGAAAAGGAATTAAAAATGTTTCTTATGTGAGCAGCGGAGAAGGAACTACAAGCCAGGGTGAATTTCACGAAGCAGTTAACTGGGCAAGCAGAGAAAAGCTTCCTGTGCTTTTTGTAATTCAGAATAACAGATACGCTATTTCAGTCCCTGTTGAACATCAGACTGCAGGTAAAGACGGTTCAGTTGCTGAAATGATGAGCGGCTTTCATACTTTATACAGAAAAAGAATTGACGGAACAGATTTCTTTGAATCTTATGAAGAGTTGAAGAAAGCAATTGATTATTTAAAGAGCGGCAAAGGTCCTGCGCTGATTGAAGCGAATGTTGTGAGATTGCAATCTCATTCATCATCAGATGATCAGAGAAAATACAGAGATCATTCAGAGCTTGAGAAAGATAAACAAAACGATCCGATTGAAAAGTTTGTTTCAAGGTTGAAAAAAGAAAATATCCTGAACGATGGTGATTATCAAAAAATCTGGAAAGAGATAAACGAAGAAATTGATGAAGCTGCTGAAAGAGCTTTCAAAGCATCTGACCCTGATCCGAAAGATGCAGACAGATATGTTTTTGATGAAAGTGGTTTGAGAGAGTCTCTGGACTATGAGAAGAATGATCCTTCTGGTGAGAAAATTGTTATGGTTGATGCAATAAATCATGCTCTTCACGAGGAAATGAAACGAAATAAAGATATGTACATCTTTGGTGAAGACATTGCTGATATGAAAGGCGG
>JACAFA010000190.1 GCA_013388525.1 Ignavibacteriaceae bacterium
ACTTTATAATTTTTAATTTTGGGAAACAGATCAGCCATTTCATTCAGCTCGTGATAGTGAGTTGCAAAAAGAGTTTTAGCGGCAACGTCTTTATTATCATGAAGATATTCCGTTATTGCCCACGCAATTGAAATTCCATCAAACGTGCTTGTTCCTCTTCCTATTTCATCAAGCAGTATAAGACTTTTTGAAGAAGCATTATTCAGAATATTTGCTGCTTCCTGCATCTCAACCAAAAAAGTACTTTCACCGGAAGTTATGTTATCACTTGCACCAACGCGAGTAAAAATTCTATCCACCAATCCAATCTTTGCACTTTTTGCAGGAACGAATGAACCAATCTGTGCCATCAGAACAATCAATCCAATCTGACGAAGATAAACAGATTTGCCAGCCATATTTGGTCCGGTAAGTAAAATTATCTGATCGTTTTTATTATCAATTACACAATCATTAGGTTTAAATTTTTCACCGGGCGGTAGAATCTGTTCTACAACCGGATGACGACCTTCAATAATTTCCAGCTCATCTCCATCATGAACAACAGGTTTTGAATATTTGTATGCTTCTGCACATTCAGCAAATGAAATCAGGCAATCAATCAATGCAATCATTCGAGCGTTACTCTGGATTGCAACAGCTTCAGCAGCTATGTATTTTTTTAATTCATCAAATAATTCTGATTCCAGTTCGTTAATCTTTTCTTCTGCATTGAGTATTTTATCTTCATATTCTTTTAACTCGGGAGTAATATATCTTTCCGAATTCACCAACGTTTGTTTGCGAATATAATTTTCAGGCACTTTATCTTTATGTGCATTGCTTATATCGATGTAGTAGCCAAAAACATTATTGAAGCTGACTTTCAGTGAAGGTATTCCTGATCTTTCTCTTTCTGTCTTCTGAAGTTTTGCTATCCAGTCTTTTCCGTGAAATGCAATGTTTCGTAATTCATCGAGCTCAGGACTGAAACCGTTTCTTATAACTCCACCATCAACTAATGTTGCAGGAGGAGAATCTATTATTGCGTTTTGAATTCGCTCTACCAAATTTTCAAGTGGATTAAGTTCTCTTGAAGTTTTTGATAAAGCATCAGTCTTAAAGCTTGAAAGATGTTCTTTAATCGCAGGGATTTTTTTAAGTGAAGTTTTTAACGCAACAACTTCTCTCGGATTTGCTCTGCCTGTGCAAATTCTTGAAATAATTCTTTCAAGATCACCAACTTCCTTTAACTCATTCTCAATTTTCTTTCGCTGAGATTTATTCTTCAGTAGTTCTTCAACACTATCAAGCCGACTTTGAATCTTTTTCAAATCTCTCAATGGTGCAGAAATCCATTTCTTTAAAAGTCGTCCACCCATTGCAGTAGTTGTTTTGTCAAGAATAGAAATCAGCGAACCTTCTCTTCCATCTCCGTGCATCGAGTAGCTAATCTCAAGATTTCTTCTCGTTGAAGAATCGAGAATCATATATTCGGAAGGATTGTAGAGAGAAATTCTGTTGAGATGAGTGAGATTTACCTTCTGTGTTTCCTGCAAATAATTTAACGCAGCACCGCTGGCAACTATTCCCTTTTGAAGATGTTCAATCCCGAATCCTTTCAGCGTAACAGTCCCGAACTGATTGAGAAGCAATTCATTCGCATAATCGTAATTAAAAATCCAGTCATCCATTTTTGTAATTCGGATTGAAGGATTTATTTTGCTGATAACCGGAATGAGATAATCCTTTTCTTTTTTCTGAATTAAAATTTCTGCGGGAGCAATTGATTCAATTTGCTGCTGAAGATCAGATTCAGGAACTTCAAACGTGAAGAACTCACCTGTTGAAACATCTGCGAACGAAATTCCTGCAATCTCATCCTTGATGAAAACAGCAAGTAGGTAATTATTTTTTTTATGATCGAGAAGCTTATTGGAAAGAGTTGCACCGGGAGTTACAACTTCCACCACTTCCCTTTTCACAATTCCTTTGGCAAACTTCGGATTCTCCATTTGCTCACATACAGCTACTCGATAGCCAGCTCGAACCAGCTTTGGCAAATAAGTATCAATTGCGTGATGAGGAAATCCTGCAAGCGGAACATCTTCTGCTGCACCGTTTGCTCTTTTCGTTAACGTTATACCAAGAACTTTGGAAGCAATTTTCGCATCGTTTTCAAATGTCTCGAAGAAATCACCGACTCTGAAAAGCAAAATTGTATCCGGGTTGGCTTCCTTAATCCTTAAATACTGAGACATTAAAGGGGTTTGTCCGTCTCTCCCGGCTTGATTTTCCCTGGGTAACTTGTTGGTTTGTGAATCCTGTTTACTCATCGGGCTAAAAATAGCTCAATCGTAAAAGAATATCAATTTAGATCGTTACCAGCACAGATAAAAGATTGGTTATTTGCGTTTAGAAAAATTATCTAAGTGTAAAAACATCGCACCTCTCGAACTCGATTGATAACTTTTACTTGTACCATAGGTCAAAAGCAGAATTCCTTTGAAGTAAGTAATGTCAGGAATAAAATCATACAATCCTTGAACCGATTCCAGTCCCTCATTAATTGATATCCATCCAGACTTATCTGTCCATTTCAAAACACCAAGATAATTTGCAGCCACATATATCTCATTTTTAATCTCGTCAAAGGCAATTGAAGTAGCAATCGCCAATCCATTGCCTGATGTTCTGGGTAAAGAATCTCCAAATGTTTTCCATTCATAGTTATCTAAATACTTAATATTAGCCCAGCCTGCTGCAAATAACGTATCATTAATAAAAATAATATCATGACACCCAAAAAACCTTTCATCAGCAGTAAGACCATCGTCTGGGAAACAGTCTATTGTTCTGTTATAAAATGTAGTAACAAAGTGATTTGTAAAAGCATAATTTCCAATAAGTATTTTATTTGAATTATGATCCTTTAAAAATTTAGAAACACCTATTGGTACGATAGCATTCTGTTTAAAACAACCTCCGGTTGATGGCGTAGAAAGAGAATCATAGATATCATAAATATTATTTTCGGTTACATATTTGTATTTGTAGAATGAAGATGCACCTATAAGTATATTATTTTCATTATCCACTATCATTTCTCTTACTTCACTGAGAATAGGTACAGTCAGAGGTACTACATTTTTCCCTGTAACCAGATATACAGGCTTCCCAATTGTTGAGGCAATCAATTCTCCATTATAAAATTCTATTGCAGCTATATGATATTCAACCGAATCTCCGATTACAGGTGCAAAAACTTCCCAATGAATTCCATCAGAAGATTTGTAGATAGCACCTTTACCGCTAAAATCTCGCCCCGCTACATATATTTCATCGTTATGGATTTTAACATCCCAAATATCCATTCCACTTAGTTCAGGTATATTTTGCCATTTATTTTCTACAGGGTCATTATTTGTTGGTTCATTTACGCAGGATAAAAATAATAGAAAAAGAAGCAATGCGAGTGTTGTAATATAGGATTTCATCTTATGCTCTAATTATTCATAATTAAGTGAATAATACCGTGCACCTCTAGAACTCGATTGATAATTTTTACTCGTTCCATAAGTTAAAAGAAGGACGCCTTTGAAATATGTTAAGTTTGGTATAAAATCATAATAACCTTGGACACTTTCTAAACCATTATTCAAGGTTACCCACCCGGAGTTTTCTACCAATTTGGTAACTCCAATGTAATTTGAAGCAACATAAATTTCCTTTTTTACTTCATCGTAAGCAATAGCAGTAGGAATAGTCAGAGCACTGTCGGGGGTTTTGGGAAGTGTATCACCATAAACTTTCCATTCGCTTTGATCTAAGTACTTAATAGTTCCTTTACCACCAGCAGCAAAAAGTGTATCATTAATAAAAATCAGATCGTGACATCCGTGAAATCTGTCAACACTTGTTAAACCATTATTAGGAAAACAATCAATTGATCTATTGCTAAATGCAGAAACGAAATGATAATTGAGCGAAATATTACCAATTAGAATATCATTTGAAGACTCGTTCAATAAGAATTTAGAAACACTAATCCCACCGGTAATTCCAGCCTGTTTATAACATCCGCCATCCGGCGGTGTGAAGAGCGAGTCATAAATATCATAAGTGCTGTCAGGAGTAATATATTTGCAAAAATAACCCGGTAAATAAGTCCCAATTAAAATATTATTTTCTTTGTCAACTATCATTTCTCTAATATCACCAAGAGGTTCTGTAAGTCGAGTAATAATTGAATTTATTATTAAATATAATGGTTGTCCTGAAGCACAAGCAATCAAATGTCCATTGTAGAAATCAATTGCTCCTACTCCAAATTCAAGTGAATCTCCAATTGAAGGTACAAAAACATCCCAATGAATTGCGTCAGAAGATTTATAGATAGCACCTTTACCGCTAAAATCTCTTCCAGCAACATATATTTCATCGTTATAAATCTTAACATCCCAAATATCCATTCCACTTAGTTCAGGGATGTCTTGCCATTTATTTTCTGAGGCGACATGGTCAGGTGGTTCATTTACACAAGTAGAAAACAAAAGAAAGAGAAGTGGCGTAAAATTCTTGAAGAGGGTACTGAATAGTTCAATATGTAAGGTTATAGCATTCATAAAAAATCTATTTAAGATTCTGTTTAAACCTAGATATTTGAATTTATTCAAGTGTTATTTAAAGATTATTTAATTGTTAAGTTTTATTAGAATATCCACCAGTTTTATCTGCCAATACTATCAAATTAAATAATAAAATCTGATAGACTGTCCCCTTCTTGAAAATCCTATTCTTTTTAATATATTTGCCACGTATCTGTTAGTTCAATCAAATATACTTCGAAATTTAGAGTGAATTGATTATACACTCATTAAAAGGAAATTTGCAGTGGAAAAAGTATTGCATGTTGTGAATAAAAAAGAAGTGCAAAATGATTACGGATTCTGGAAACAGAAATCTGCACAGGAACGCATCAATGCCCTAGAAATATTACGTTTACAATATATTCAAATGCAAAAAGATGTTCAGCCAGGATTTCAAAGAGTTTATAGAATTACTAAACGCAAATAAGGTAGAATATCTTATTGTTGGTGGTTATGCGGTTGGTATTCACGGATATCCAAGATATACTGGAGATATTGATATATGGATAAACCCCGATAGCAATAACATCAAGAAAATGTCGAAGGTTTTAGAAGACTTTGGTTTCATATCAAACCCGGAGATTGAAGCAGACCTTAAAAATCCTGAAAACATTTTTAGAATTGGAAACCCTCCTTTTAGAATTGATATAATGACTGACATCGATGGTGTAAATTTCGAAGAGTGTTATCCAAATAAAATTGGAAAAGAAATTGATAATACATTAATGATTTTTATCGGTTATAAAGATCTAGTCCGAAATAAAAAAGCTTCAGGTAGAAAACAGGATTTATTAGATCTCGAAAACCTTCAATAATTTTTATACACCCTTTAACTAATTAAACTCTCAGGAGCTAAATGAAAAAAATAGGAATATTGTTCGGGCAGGAAACAACTTTTCCACCTGCATTTGTTGAAAGAGTAAACTCAAAAAATGAATCCGCCAAAGGCGGAGGTATAACTGCGGAGTTTGTTAAAATTGATAAAGTTGTTCAGGGCGAACCAAGCGGTTACGATGTTATCATCGATAGAATTTCCCAGGATGTTCCTTTCTACAGAGCTTTCCTAAAAAATGCTGCATTGAATGGCACGGCGGTGATCAACAATCCTTTCTGGTGGAGTGCGGATGAAAAGTTTTTCAACAATGCATTAATGACAAAGCTCGATGTTGCAGTTCCGAAAACTGTTTTGCTTCCATCAAACCAGCATCCTGATGATACAAATGCGAACTCTTTCAGAAATCTTGATTACCCATTGAACTGGGATGCAATGTTCAGCTATGTTGGTTTTCCTGCTTACTTCAAACCGTTTGCTGGCGGCGGATGGAAAAATGTTTACCGTCTCGAATCACCCGATGATTTCTTCAAAGCGTATAACGAAACCGGTCAGCTTGTGATGATGCTGCAGGAAGAAATAAATTTTACTGAATATTTCAGATGTTATTGTCTTGACAGAAAAGATGTTCACATAATGAGATACGATCCGAAACAGCCGCATCATCTGCGATACGTTAGAAATCCAAAACCAATTGAAAAGCCATTGCTGGATAAACTTCTTCACGCGGTTCTAACAATCAACAACGCACTTGGTTACGATTTCAATACAGTTGAACTTGCTATCCGTAATGGAGTTCCATATGCAATTGATTTCTGCAATCCTGCACCGGATGCAGATAAAAATTCAGTTGGTGAAGAAAATTTTGAATGGATAGTTGAAGCAGCCGCTAATATGGCAATAAGAAGAGCAAAAGCTCACATAGCCGGACAAAATAATTTAACGTGGGGTAATTTTATAAAATCATTTGCAGCTAACATCCCATTAAGTGAAAGTTAAGGTGAAATAGTTCTATGACAGAACCCGGATTATTTACATTAGGAGTCGAAGAGGAATTTCAAATTGTTGATCCTCAAACAAGAGAGCTGAAATCTCACATTCAACAGATTATTGAAGAAGGTAAAATTATTCTCGCCGAGAAAGTAAAACCTGAGATGCACCAATCTGTTGTTGAAATCGGAACTGACATTTGCAGAGATATAAATGATGCGAGACAGCAGGTAACAAAACTTCGGCAGGATCTTGCAATGCTTGCAAAGAAAAATAATCTAAGGATTGCTGCTGCAGGCACTCACCCGTTTTCTCACTGGAAAGATCAGGCAATTACAGAAAATCCCCGTTACCAGGAAATAATCTCAGACTATCAACAGGTGGCAAGAGCAAATTTAATTTTTGGTCTTCACGTTCACGTTGGCGTTGACGACAGAGAAACTGCTCTTCACGTGATGAATGCTGCAAGATATTTTCTTCCGCACATTTTTGCATTGTCCACAAACTCACCTTTCTGGTTGGGTAGAAACACAGGATTCAAATCTTACCGAAGCAAAGTGTTTGACAGATTTCCTAGAACAGGAATTCCGGATTATTTCGGAAGTCTTGCTGAGTACGACAACTTTGTTAAGTTATTAGTAAAGACAAAATGTATTGACGATGCAAAGAAAATCTGGTGGGATATTCGCGCTCATCCATATTTCAACACACTCGAGTTCAGAGTTTGTGACATTCCGATGAGAGTTGATGAAACAATTTGCCTTGCTGCAATTATGCAGGCAATAGTCGCAAAACTTCACAAATTGATCAAGCAAAACCTCGGTTTCAGACTTTACAGAAGAGCACTGATCGCTGAGAATAAATGGCGTGCTGCCCGTTACGGCATTCATGGAAAATTAATTGATTTCGGGAAACAGGAAGAAGTTGAGTTTAAAAAACTTATCGGCGAACTGCTTGAATTTATTGATGATGTTGTTGACGAACTTGGTTCAAGAGAAGAAATAAAATACGTTTATAAAATTCTTGAAATGGGAACCGGTGCTGACCGCCAGTTGAAAGTTTATGAACAATCCGGCGATACCAAATCAGTGGTTGATTACATAATTGAAGAAACTCATGTTGGGTTGTAAAAGCCCACTCCTAACCTCTCCCAAAGGGAGAGGAATTAAATTTTTTAAATATTAGTATATCAGGACTGAATGATCAAATATTTTTATAATATAAAATTAGATTTTCCTTCTCCCCTCTTCCTTAGGAAGAGGGGTTGGGGGTGTAGGCCATGATTAAAATTGCCACAATAGATCTTTACAACAACGAACGCAACGAAGGAATGCGATGCATTCGTGAAATTGTTGCAGACGCAAAACTTCGCAACAGTGATATTGAAATTTCATATGAAGTTTTTGATACCAGATATAAAGGAGACATTCCCGGAATAGAAAACGATATATTCATTTCCTCAGGTGGACCGGG
>JACAFA010000058.1 GCA_013388525.1 Ignavibacteriaceae bacterium
AATCCTATGGCTTTAAAAACATTATATCACCTGAAGCATTTAATAAATTATCTTATTAAAGAGGATAAAATAGATGAGGAAACAAGAGTCGTTGTTGAGATTGCGCGTGAATTGAATGACGCAAATAAAAGAAAGGCAATAGATAGATATCAAAGAGACCGTGAAAAGCAAAACCAGGAATTTGCTAAAGCTATTAATGAATTTGCCGAACAAGAAAGAAAAACAATTGAAACTACAGATGAGATAATTGACAAATACAGATTGTGGATTGAACAAGGACGTCAATGTTTATATACCGGAAAAATGATTTCATTAACCGAACTATTCGATGGCACCAAATTCGATTTTGAACATACTATTCCCGCTGATATTTCCTTTGATAATGAACTTAAGAATCTCACTGTTGCTGACTCTGTTTATAATCGTCAAATCAAGCAAAAGCAAATACCGTATGAGTTGCCTAATTATGAAAAAGATGTTGAGATAGATGGTATAATATATAGTGCCATAAAACCACGTTTAAAATTTATTGAAGATAAAGTAAAACATTTTAAAGAACAGGTTGAGCGTTGGAAAAAAGAATCCAAACGAGCTCAAAACAAAGAAAGAAAAGATCAATGCATTCAAAATCGGCACTACAATCAATTCGAATTAGACTATTGGACTAAGAAACTTGATACATTTACAATAAAGGAATACAACCCTCAATGGCGCAACAGCCAATTACGAGATACACAAATCATTACAAAATATGCACTTCATTATCTGAAAACAGTTTTTGATAAAGTTGAAGTACAAAAAGGAACAGTGACATCTGAATTTAGGAAAATTTTTAATGTTGGCTTCGAGAAAGAAAGATCTAAACATACTCATCATGCAATAGATGCAGCAGTATTAACGTTAATTCCACCCCCAACTATCCGGGATAGATTATTGAAAGAACACTTCGCTGCAATGGAAAATAATATTCACTTTCATTCTAAACCAAGCGAATGGAATAATTTTAATCCTTCATCTATTCTGAATATTGAAAGTGATACCTTGGTTAATTATATAGCACAAAATAGAGCATTAATCCCAACTAAAAAGAATGTGAGAAAGCGAGGTAGAATTCAATATGTTAAAGAAAAATTAGAGAATGGGAAATGGCGATATAAACTTGATGAAAACGGAAATCGTATTCCTTTAATTGCACAGGGAGACAGTATTCGTGGGCAACTTCACAAAGAAACTTTTTACGGAGCAATAAAAGAAAATTCAGATGAAAATATTAGTTATATCGTTAGAAAACCATTGAAGAGTTTCAAATCTGAAAAGGAGTTTGATGATATTGTTGATCCT
>JACAFA010000067.1 GCA_013388525.1 Ignavibacteriaceae bacterium
TCATAAATCATTTCCCCGCTGTCAAATGTTTTTGTGTGTATTGGAATAAAATATTTTGCCCCTAAATGATATTCAGCCATAACCAGGGCTTCTTCAGGAGTGCAATGATATTTTCTCCACGGTTTGTAAGCACCGATAGGCATAATTGCAATGTCAACATTTTCATCCCTATGCTTTTTAAATTTATCAGTGAAAGTTGTATCGCCGCCGAACAGGACTTTCTTGCCGTATCTTTCCATAATAAAACCATTAAAGCTTCTGCCGTCAAGGAAGTTTCCTGTCGATCTCTCTTTTTCCCCGGGATACCGCCAGCCAAAATGCTGAACTTCTATTCCTTTAAAGTTCACTCCATTCAAACTGATTCTTTCATCCCAATCAACTACGTTTATCGTTTTCCATTTTAAATCTTCAATTACATCTTTAGTGTTGTATGCAACAATGCAATCAAGCTGGTTTGGATATTTTTCTGTTAAAGCTTTCAGTGTTTTATAATCCATATGATCCATATGCGCATGCGAAAGCAATACAATTTCAGGTTTTGGAATATCTTCAAGCATCAATGCTGGCATACTGGCTCTTCGCGGTCCGAGAATATATCCTTCAATATAAACTCCAACTGCTTCGAAGAAGACAGGATCTGTTAGAATATATTTACCGAAGAAATTAATCAAAACTGTGGCGTGACCAATCCATGCAATATTAATTTCATCATCTTTCCATTTATCTAAATTTGGTCGTGAAGAAGGCTCAATCATATTACTGCCGGAAAGTGACTTGTTAAATCCTTTAACCAGCTTTGGCGGTAGGATTAGTGATCCGGCTGTTATAATTGCACTGCTTCTTAAAAATTTTCTTCTATCCATTCAATAATCTAATATCTTTCTCTCGGGTTAGGATGCTGTTAATCGATTCTGGTTTCAGTTCTAATAACAAATATAATTGATTCTTAGTTCGATAAAATTTAGTTTGCGCTGGTCTTTATTTAATAAAATATGGGTTAAAATGATAGACATTCTAATTTCTCTGATTATTGCAGGAATTGCGGGGTCGATTGCTCGTTCTATATCAGGTTTCAGCCGTGGTGGCTGCATAATTTCTATTGTTGTTGGATTTATAGGTGCAATGATTGGTTCCTGGCTCTCGCGTGAATTACAATTACCCGATCCATTCGTGATTACGATTCGGGGTTCCACATATTACATTTTATGGACGATCATCGGCGCTGTTATTTTTACGGCAGCACTAAGTCTGATCACACCAGATAAAAAGAAATAGCACCTGTCAAATGGGCAGCAAATTCAAAGGATCAAAAAAAACAACAGAGGCATTAAATAGCTACATTAAATTAGTCCGCGCCGCCGAGTCTTTAAGTTCCAAAATTAATTTAGAACTCAGTGAATATGGATTGACAGAAAGTCAGTTCGGGGTTTTGGATGCACTTCTGCATCTTGGACCAATGAAGCACAAAGAGATCGGCAAAAAAATTCTGAA
>JACAFA010000322.1 GCA_013388525.1 Ignavibacteriaceae bacterium
GATAAACTGCCCGCTGATGTCCGTAACCCATATCGGCAGAGACAACCCATGCTCTGTTATTGAACTCACTCATAAATTCTTAAAATAAAAGTAGATAATTTTTCAGGAATAAAAATAGGTAATTGTAAGAAGGTATGCTTATAGTAAGCGCAGAAAAATATTAGCAGATAAATCAGTCAACTAAATACGCAACAATTTAATTATCAAATAAACTGATATCAGGAAGTGCGTCTATTCGGTCTTTCCTTCAGCCATTCATAAGTGACAACTGCAAGAAATAAAGCTATGCCGATAAAGAATCTTAATGTTTCGTCCATGATAATTTTCCTTTTTGTTGTATTTTATCAATGGAAATTTATTCTGAGTAGATTAACTTAAGATTATGATAATGTTAAATTTATGTTATTTAACCACCAACCACCGATACTATCCCTTTGAGGGATAGTATCGGTTAACGGTTGCGAGGCAAATTGAAAAACCCGTACAGCGGATTAAAAAACATCCCTAAAAATATCTGGATACTTGCGGCGGCAACTCTGATTAACAGATCCGGCACGATGGTTTTACCATTCATTGCACTTTACGCAAACCAGGTACTCAATGCATCAAAAAGCGATGCCGGACTTGTTCTTGCTGCTTATGGAATCGGTGCATTTATAACAGCACCGTTCGCAGGAAAGTTAAGTGATAAAATAGGTTCGTTACGATTGATGACGATGTCATTATTCTTAACGGGAATTTTTCTTTTCCTTTATTCATTTGTTACCGACTTCAATTTGTTTTTAGGACTCACTTTTGTGTGGGCAATATTGAGTGAGGCTTTTCGTCCGGCAAGTATGGCATTCATTTCTGACGAGATTACATCAGACAGAAGAAAAACTGCATTCGCACTTCAACGGCTTGCAATAAATCTTGGTATGAGTATCGGTCCCGTTGTGGGTGGAATATTGAGCACAATTAATTTTCATCTTTTATTTTACATCAATGCTCTTTCTTCCCTTGCAGCCGGAGCTTTTCTTACTTTCTCTCACTTTGA
>JACAFA010000119.1 GCA_013388525.1 Ignavibacteriaceae bacterium
AGCATTGATTTCTGTGCGGCGGTATCAAAGATTTCATATTCTCTTCTACAAGGCTGAATGCATTCACCTCTGTTCGCACTTTGTCCAAATAAGTGATGACTCATAAAACATCTTCCGCTTACAGCAATGCACATTGCACCGTGAATGAATGCTTCTATTTCAAGGTCAGTGTTCTTTCTAATCTTCTTTATTTCTTCAAGTGAACATTCTCGCGCGAGCACAATTCTTACCGCACCAAGTCTTTTATAAACCGATGCTGACAAAGAATTTGAAATCGAGCTTTGAGTTGAAATACAGAAAGGAAATTTATTTTTATTGCAAAGTTCAGCAACTGCTAAATCTGAGCAGATTATTCTGTCAATCTTCGCACGTTTAGCAGCAACAATTATTTGCTCGGCTTCATTGAGTTCATCTTCAAAAACTATTGTGTTAAGGGTGAGGTAAGTTTTTACTTTTTTTGAACGGCAGAATTTTGAGATTTCGGGAAGTTCTTCAATTGAAAAGTTCTTTGCCTTTGCACGCATATTCAATTTATCAACACCAAAGTAAACTGCATCTGCACCGGCTTTAACTGCAGCACGTAGCATAGTCCAGTCTCCCGCTGGAGCCATTAGTTCAGGACGGTGGTTGGTGGTTGGTGGTCGGAAGTTGGTGGCCGTTTTACTTATATTTTTTTTTCTTAGCGCTTTCATCAAGATAATTTATATAAGAACTTAATTTCGGGAGAAGAATATCAATGATATCAAATATCTCTTTGAATTCTTTATCCGTCAATAAATTTCTACGCTTTGACTTTTTTGTCCAATGAATAGTTTCAAATAACGAACCTCTGGAAATTTTAGCATATCTCGATCGATCAGCAAAGCTACCTTTACCATAGCCCTCAGAAATGTTAGAGCCTATACTGTCACTGGCATCAACGTATTGTACTCCAACTGTGTTTTTAGGAAATGAATCCCACTTGATAACTATACTCCAAATCAAGTCACTGAGTTTTTCCGCTAACTGGTATATCTCTAAATCTTCAAACTTTGAATTAGTCATTTGAATGATTGCTTAATGTATATACAAAAATTATCCGCTTCTTACTGTAAATCATCTACAACCAACATCCCACCTCCCACTCCCAACCACCAACTTCCAAAAACCTAACTTCTCTTTTCCCAGATTTTTACTATTTCCACAATCACTTTCACCGCCATTTCCATATCCTGAATTGCAACCCACTCAAGCTGTGAATGGAAGCTGTGTTCGCCTGCAAAGATGTTTGGACAAGGCAGACCCATAAACGATAAACGTGAACCATCTGTGCCGCCGCGAATTGGATGCATTATCGGTTTAATACCAAGATTCTTCATTGCTTGGACAGCATACTTTGCAACCTGAGGATGCTTAACAAGAACTTCCTTCATATTTCTGTACTGGTTGATTACTTTGAACTCATACTTTGAGCCGGGGAATTTTGCTACGGCTTTCTTTGCAAGTTTTTCAAGAAGGTTTTCGTATTGTTTCAACTTCGGAGTTTCAAAATCTCTGATGATTATTTTCAACGTTGTGAATTCTTCCATTCCGTTTATTGTTGTGCAGTGAACATATCCTTGCCTTTTCTCAGTCGTTTCGGGAGAGAGTGTTTTCTTCGGAAGACTTTCCATAAATGCAGCGGCAATCTTGATCGAGTTGATCATCTGATTCTTCGCATAACCGGGATGAATATTTTTACCAATGAATTTCAGTACGACCATATCAGCGCTGAAAGTTTCCGACTCAACTTCGCCGAGACTTGAACCATCAACTGTGTAAGCATATTTGGCTCCAAGTTTTTTCAGATCAATTTTTTCTGTTCCTCTGCCAACTTCCTCATCAGGAGTGAAACAAATTTTTATCGGACCGTGTTTTATTTCAGGATGAGTGAGCAGATAATTTACTGCATCCATAATTTCCGCAACTCCCGCTTTGTTATCTGCGCCGAGAAGAGTTGAACCATCTGTAGTGATGATATCGAATCCTTTCATATTCTTCAGGTCAGGGTTTTCACTTACCTTAATTACTCTGCCTTCTTTGGGAAGTCTTATATCGCCGCCTTTATAATTTTTATGAATGATTGGTTTGACATTCTTACCAGTAACCGCTGGTGAAGTATCAATGTGAGCGATGAATGCAACAGGCGGGACTTTTTTATTAGTATTTGCCGGAAGTGTTGCCATAACGTAGCCCCACTTATCCATTGCCGCATCTTTTAGTCCCATCTTCTTTAATTCTTTTGCAAGATCGGCAGAAAGTCTTTTCTGTTTTTCTGTGCTTGGGAATGAAGTTGACTCTTCATCTGACTGAGTATCGTATTTTACATACTTTAAAAAACGATCAACACAAGTGAATTTATATTTTGGATCGAACATGATTCCTCCGGGTTATGAAAATATTTAGATTGCTTACAGAAAATTAACTGTAAATGAATAAGTAAAAAAGCTAAAGAGTTAAATAATGATCCAATTTTATTAGGCATTATTTAAATGGGAAGCCTATGCTTCACAAAAATTTAACATTATATTCCTTGACTTTTTAAATTTCATATTCTAAATTTCTTATGAAATTAATTCGGGGTAGATACCTGATGAATATTTTTATGGCACGATATTTAGCTCTCTCTCTCTCTCTCTCTCTCTCTGGAGGAGAACAAAATGAATTCTCCTCTCACAAATCTTTTGTGCCAGTTTAATGTTCGTCTTCTTTCCACACACCCTTTCTTCACCACAAATTTTTATACAACAGGTTTTACGTAGCTTGACAAGGTCGATATCTCTTTCCCGAAATTTTAACAAGAGGATAATATGTTATCTCATAAATTTTTTATTGTGGCTTTTATATTTTTTGCAGTAGCTCAAAATACATATACGCAAAAAAGAACATTTGATGAATTCAGGAACCATCCTGGCATTGAAGTCCATCTTCTGCAGGATAGCACCATTGAAGTGGTTGACAAAGTAACAAATGACAGTTACTTAAAAACTTTGAGAGTATTTCCGGAAGAAGATAATCTTAAGCAGGCAGATTTAATACTAGAGCTTGACACATTAAACCTCAGTTACTATGAAAATCTTTACCGTACCTGGGGAAAAATACCAGCCTACAATGCATACTCTGCAAATTATATTGCAATTGATGCTAATAAAAACAACAAGTTTGAACTATATGTATACAGATTTGTTGAAAATTCACCGAATGGAGACTATACAGATGCACAAATATACGAGCAAAGTGAGGATTCAATTTTTAATTTAATCTTTGATTTTACACCGGATTCATTATCGATGTTTTTCGATGTTGGTGATATTACCAGTGACGGATTATTGGATATTTTTTGCAGGGACTATAATAATGCATTGTGGTTCTATAAGCAGAATACTTCTAATGATTTAATCAATAATTTTGATTTCATATATCATCCTTTCCCACGTGTCTATCAGCCAAACACCCCGACATTTTATGACATTGATAATGACGGTACTCTCGAGATTATTTATTTCCTTTTTGCTGGCGATGGAGACAGTGTTTGGGCTTACAGCAACCACGTTGCAAAGTACAATCCTCAAATCAATAACTATGAGTTGATTTATCATCATCGCCCATTACCGGATAAATATACTTATGGTTTTTCAATTGGTGATTTTGATCAGGATGGGAAAGGAAATTTTGGAACCGGAAGCATAGACGGTAAATTCTACATTTACGAGCACGTTCAGGGGCAGCAATATGAGGTTGAGCTTGAGGATACACTTCAAACATACAATGCATACTTGACAACTTTTACAGACGATATGGATGGAAATGGAAAACCGGAAATCTGGATCGGGGGAGACTTCAGCAGTAGCGTATATGGAGGCGTTACAAGGATATATGCTTATGAAGCTAATGGTCCGGCAAATTATGAGCAGGTTTACCAGATAGATATTCGGGGGCTTTTTGCCTTTACAACCGGTAAGCTGCGATATTGTGATCTGGACTATGATGGAAAGAAAGATCTTTTTCTTGCAAACGGAGATTTTGTTTTCTGCATAAAAAACAATGGAGTGGGATCATACTATTTTGATTTTATAAAACTCTTACCATTAATTGATACTACCTATTCCATTCAAATGATAGACAGAATTGACGCTGCCGATCTGGATGGTGATAATTCTTTTGAAATTGTTGCAAACCATTACCTGTACTTTCCGTCTCAGGAGAGTGCGTATTTCTCTGTTTTTTACAAACGCAATAAGATTTCTGGAGTGGATGATATTTATAATCCTATCCCTGATAGGTTTAATTTGTATAATAACTATCCAAATCCATTCAATCCTGAAACCAATATAAAATTCCATCTGCCTTTGGAAGCAAAAGTTTCTTTAAGCATCTATAATATTCTCGGGGAAGAGATAAAAGAATTAATAAATGAAACCCGCTTAAGCGGAGAATATGAAATTACCTGGAATGGAACAGATAAGAATGGCAACCCGGTTCCATCAGGTATTTATTTCATTACAATGAAAGCAGGCAACTTTCAAAAAACAATTAAATCAGTTTTAGTTAAATAATAAGTCTCAGCATACTAGTTGATTCTTATAAAAAGGGAGAAACAAAATGAAAAAGCTAATTTTTATTCTTACAGTTTTATTTATATCAGTTGGCTTCAGCCAGAATTACTGGACATCAGAAATTGATATTAATTTCTTTGTCCAATCAAATACAAAAGTTGCTTCATTTGTAGATCAAAATGGGGTGCATATTGTTTACTCAAGGAATGGCGGAATAAGATATGCACTTGTTAACTCAAACGGTGGTATCGTACAAAATAAATACGATAAAGTAATCGAATCAGAAGGCGCAGGAACTAATTATGCAAATGTAGTTGCATTTGGAAATAACGTTTATGCGGTCTATTACAAAAACAATGATATTAAAGTTGCAAAAAGTACGAATCTCGGAGATACCTGGAATAACACTTTCTCTTATTATGATTTGAAAAATACAGGATGTAATAAAATTCTTGCTTATAAATATGGAGATAATATTTATATAGTTTGGTCAGAGGTTAGAGTAAGCGGTTGGGGTTATGATTCGCATTTCATCAGATTTACGCCATCTACCACAAGTTGGAGCGAATATAAAAATGTTACTGAAAATGAAGAGTACGGTGGAGACGAACCGGATTTAACATTTTCACCTGACAGGGTTCACGTTAGCTTTATTAAATACCAGTTTTCAGAACCAAAGACAAGAGATCGTTCCTCGGGGATTTGGCAAACTTCTCAAAGCGTGCCATTCGATTATTTACCGTATACAACCAATTTGAGAAAAGGTAAACCAATTATTTCAAGTAACTATTTAAATGAGATGTACAGAGCAGACTATGCATCAATTGGAACAGAAGGTTCTTACATTGGTCATTCATATCGCAGCTTAAGTAATTCAACCTGGTATCAAAACGATGAAAACCTTTTCACTCCGGTTAATAAAATACACGTTGTGAATAATGCGCTTAATAACAGGATACATATTATATAATATGATGAACTGGCTGGTAACTATGTTCACAAGTATCTTACAGGGACAACCTATTCAAATGTTGTTGCAAATGTACCTCTGTTTGAACAATCAAGTTTCTTAAGTTCAAATTCTAATGACTTATATCTGTTAAGGGGAAATAATCCTGATTATCCTTCGAAGATAAAATTCCGTCATTACGATGATGCTCCTGCCCCACCACAAAATCTAACAATCACAAAAAGCGCAAATAATCACCCATTACTTTCCTGGAATGCAAACCTAGAACCTGATAGAAGCTATTATCAATTATACAGGTGGGATAGTTATGGTGGCGGTTGGCAGCCCTTGGCGCAAACATCTAATACTTCTTATGAGGATGCAACATTAACTTATTGCACGGCAATACCACCCCGGCGCAATGTCCCGATTTACGCAGCTTCCAGTTTAAAGTAACAGCGGTAGATTTAGGTTCTCACGAATCTGACCCATCTAATATTGTTGAGTCCCGCTTAGTTGGTGGTCCACCTTCAAAAGCTGGGGCTGGCGATCCAGGTGTTGAAACAGTAATTGAGTATTCTTTAAGTCAGAATTACCCAAACCCTTTCAATCCTACCACAACAATAAATTACTCAATAAAGACAACAGGGTTGGTAACACTAAAAGTTTACGATATGCTTGGAGTAGAAGTTGCTTCCTTAGTAAATGAAAATCAAGAGGCTGGAAATTATTCTGTTACTTTCAACGCATCAGAATTACCAAGCGGAATTTATTTTTATACACTAACTTCAGGAAACTTTATAGTTACAAAGAAATTAATCCTACTTCGATAAATCTTCGCAGGACAGGTTTTACTGAAGTAAACTCTCGTAAATTTCTAAAGCCGGGGTTAAACACTCCGGCTTTTTACTTATAAATATTATTTATCTACTCTTTTAATTTCCACTCTTCTGTTTTTTGCTCTGCCTTCGGGAGTAGCGTTATCAGCAACAGGCTGCTTGCTTCCCATTCCAACAACTTCAAATCTTCCCTGCGGAATTCCTCTTGAGACAAAGTAATTAAGAACTGATTCTGCTCGCATCTTTGACATTTTAATATTTCCTTCTTCTCCGCCAACATTATCTGTGTGTCCTTCAATTCTCCAACGGGACATCGGATATTTTTTCATCTGCTCAAGAAGCTTATCTAATTCCGGATAAGCTGCCGGTTTTAGTTGAGCACTGTTAAATTCAAAACTTGATTCTGAACTTAAAACCAGAAGATTAAGATCAACAGGAGGCGGTGGAGGAGCTACGACAAGCTCACAACCTTTTTCATCCACCTGAACACCGGGCAAAGTTCCGGGGCATTGATCAAGATAATCCGGAACTCCATCAAGATCATCATCAACCGGACAGCCGTATTTATCAACTTCAACTTCATAAGGTGTATCGGGACATAAGTCCAGGTAATCAGGAACACCATCGCCATCCGCATCAAACGGGCAACCATAATCATCCACTTTGATACCCGGAGAAGTATCTGGACAGAGATCTGTAAAATCAGGCACTCCGTCCTTATCTGTGTC
>JACAFA010000068.1 GCA_013388525.1 Ignavibacteriaceae bacterium
AATCCACATATAGCATCTTACAACAGAGAACGAATTTACAGCCTTAGAATTTTTAACGAAGTCAGACTGAAACCATATTTCAGTGATGGCAAAAACATTCTTAAGATTGAGATCGAAGAAAGCTGGTACATTTATCCCATTCCTTTTATTACTCTCAGGGACAGGGATTGGGAAAAAGTATCTTACGGAATTTTAGTTTCGCTGCTGAACTTCAGAGGAAGAAATGAAACGCTGAGTGGTTCTGCTGCTTTTGGTTATGATCCATCATTCAGTTTCAGATATTTCAATCCAAACATTTCATACAATCAGAATCTAAACTTACAGATTAATCTTGGTTATTCAACTTCAACAAATAAAAGTTCTGAGGCTGATGATCTTTATGGTTCTTCATTTGAACAAGAGATTTTTACTTCCCGATTACAATTAGGTAAGAGGTTTGGAAATTATCATTGGACTTATTTGAAAACAGGTTTTGACTATATTGAAACACCTTTCTATATCCCCGGAATAAATGCTTCTGATGGAAACATTGACAGAACATTGGTTGTGGGTGCAAGCTACGTCTTTGATACCAGAGATTTAACATTATATGCAGCAGAAGGAATTTATGCTTTTTTGAATTTTGAATTTAAAGGTTTGGGTATTGATGGAATTAATTATCAAGTTGCTGATTTAGAATTCAGAGAGTATAGAAAAATAATTGAAAGATTTACAGCAAAGTGGCGAATCTCCGTTCGGCATACTGCAGGTGAAACGGTTCCATATTACGACTATTCTTATCTTGGTTATTCCGAGCGTATCAGGGGATATTTTAACAATGGTGAAAGTGAAGGTAATGATCGATTTATTGGTTCGGTGGAAATAAATTATCCCATTATCGAAGAAACAAGAATTAATCTTTACTGGATACCATTACTACCTAATTCACTTTTATCATATCGTGTGGCTGTGATTGCCGGATTATTTGGTGATACCGGAACAACCAGAAATAACGGCGATCCTCTGGCAATAAAAAATTTTAATACTGGTTACGGTACCGGAATTTCATTTCTGCTGCTTCCGTATTTTATTTGCAGACTTGAATTTGCGATTAATGATAACGCTCAAACAGAATGGATATTTGATCTTGGAGCATCTTTCTGATATTGAATTATATTTCACTCCACCGGAGTTAGTAAAAGGAGATGAAGTAATTATAGAAGGTGATGAATTTCATCATTCAGTGCATGTAATGAGAAATTCTATTGGCGATACTATATTTATTACTGATGGTAAAGGATCTATCTTCACTTCGCGAATCAGCAGAATCGATAATAATCAATTGTCCGCAAGAATTTTAGAAAGACGAGTTTATGAAAATAAATCTGAAAATATTTGGTTCTGCGTTCCGATATTAAAAAATCCGGATAGAATAAAGTTTGCTCTAGAAAAATGCGTTGAACTCGGAATAACAAATTTTATTTTGTTCCATTCAAAATATTCTGTCGCAAAAAATCTTAAACCTGAAAAATTTCACAAGACAGTTCTTGCAGCAATGAAGCAATCATTAAGATCATTCCTTCCACAAATATCCTCAGCAGGTTTCAATGAAATTATTAA
>JACAFA010000113.1 GCA_013388525.1 Ignavibacteriaceae bacterium
ATCTACGAGTGCTACAGGTTTATTTTCGAAAATTATCTGGCTCAGGATAATATTTTCCTCTTTGGCTTCAGCAGAGGCGCAACTACTGTAAGAAGCTTGTCTGCATTTATTCATCTCTTCGGAATCCTGCCTAAATCCAGACCTGAGCTTATTAAGCAAGCATATAAAATTTATAAAATAAAAGATAGTATTGTGCGTAAAAAACGTGCAGATGATTTTGTGCTGCGTCATCATAATCAATGGACTAAAATAAAATTTCTCGGCGTTTGGGATACGGTTGATGCACTGGGCTTGCCGATAAAAAGTTTAAGTACTCTTGTTGATTGGTTCCCGTTTTTCCGTCATAAATTTCATAATCTCACTTTGAGCGAAAGCGTTGAACACGCACGTCAGGCCTTAGCAATTGATGATGAACGAAAAACATTTCATCCTAAAATCTGGGATAAAGAAATTAAAGGTTACCAGACGATGAAACAGGTTTGGTTTAGCGGAATGCATACAGATGTCGGTGGAGGTTATAGAGAACAGGAATTATCTGATATAACATTACTCTGGATGATCGAAGAAGCAAAAAAGTTTGGACTAAGAATTTATCCAAAACATAAAGTTGTAGTACATCCCAACGCTGATGGTTTTATGCACGATTCAAGAAAAGGTTTTCCAGGATTTCTTTTCAGAAAAGCAACCAGAACATGGAATTCGGAAATACACGGTAAACCGGTTATTCATCAGAGTTCGACAGAGAGAAAACTTAACCAGCAAAATACTGGCTCGCCTCAGTACAAACCATGGATCTTTCATTTTGAACACGAAGTTGAACCCTGGACAGAATATCAAAGAACTCAAAATCATGTAGTTTAAGTTGTTAAGCATTAAAGAAAATAATATTTAATTAAAAATTTTTGGGAGAAAAATAAATGCCCGATGAATATCTAATCGGAACTGGAATTTACGATGTAACTGGTCCCGCCGCAGAACTCGGTATGATGGGAATGGCAAGCATTGAACAGAAAACTGAAGGTATTCATTCCAGACTTTTTGCAAGAGCATTTATAGTGTGTGATCAAAACTCTGATAAAAGAGTTGTTATTGTATCAGCAGATATCTGGTCCTGTACACTGGCTGTAAAAATGGAAGTAGTGAATCGGCTAAAAAATATTTATGGAAATGGTCTCTACACTATTGATAATGTTTTGCTCAGTGGAACTCACACACACAGCGGTCCCGGGGGTTACTCGCATTATGCACTTTATAATCTTTCAATCCTCGGTTTTGATAAACAGAATTTTGAATGTATAGTTAATGGAATGGTTCAGGCAATAAAAAGAGCGCATGAAAATTTGGCGCCCGGGAAAATTTTTGTTAACACCGGTGATGTTCAGGATTGTGGATTCAATCGTTCAGAAACTGCTTTCAAAAGTAATGTTGAATGGCAGAAAGATAATAAGATAAGCAATACCGATAAGGAAATGCTTCTTATTAAGTTTATTAAAAATGATGGGAAAGAAGTTGGCTGCTTAAACTGGTTTGCAATTCATCCGACAAATCGTGGGAATAAAAACAAACTTATTACTGGTGATAATAAAGGATATGCTTCCTATCTTTTTGAAAAAGAAAAGAAAACAAACATTCACGATAAAGAAACTTTTATTGCAGCTTTTGCAAATTCAAACTGCGGAGATGTATCCGGTAATGTTAAATATGGAATTCCTGACCTGATTCATGATTTTGACCGGATGAAAGAGTTTGGTGAAAAGCAATACAGAAAAGCTTATGAGCTTTATTCATCTGCAACTAAACAGATAAAGGGAAGTGTTGATTACAGGCATACTCACGTTGATTTTTCAAAAATCCAGATTGAAGGAACAAATAACAGAACATATCCTGCTGCATTAGGTGCTTCAATGTTTGCGGGAAGCACCGAAGACAGTAAATCTGAGTTTGGAATTGTTGAAGGAATTAAAGCCACTATTTCAGGAAACTATCCGGCAGGACAAAAAAATATTATTCTTGAAGCGATAAATCTTCTTTCAGGATTGCTAACCGGCTTCAAAGTTCCGGGAATTCTTGAAGATGAAATGAAGCAAGGGCATCATCCAAAACCTATCGTATTAGCGCAAGGTTTAGCTGAACCATATCCGCTTTCACCACAAATATTGCCGCTGCAGATTATCCGGATTGGTAATTTGGTTTTACTCGGAGTTCCATTCGAATTAACTACAATGGCAGGAAGAAGATTACGAAATTCAATTTTGGATATTCTTAGCACTGAAGGAATTGAGAACATAGCATTAGCTACTTATTCAAATGGTTACGCTGGATATGTTACTACAAAAGAAGAGTATGATGTCCAACATTATGAAGGAGCTTCTACTCATTTTGGTCCTTATACTCTGGAAGCACTTCAACAGGAGTTGGGAAAACTTGCTTCAGCAATAAAAGAAGGGAAAACTGTTCCCGGCGGACAAACACCAAAAGATCTGTCATCTGAACAAACCACTTTGCAAACAAGTATTGTTGCTGATACACAGCCCTTACCCTGGATTCCATTTGGTGGGGTCCAGACAGATGTTGATTCTTCTTATAAAGTTGGAGCAACTGCCAGAGTAATTTTTTGGGGTGCACATCCTAAAAATAATTTAAGGACACAAGGAACTTTTTTAGAAGTTCAGAGAAAAGATGGAAGTGAATGGAAAACAATTTTCACCGATCACGATACTTGCACAACATTTCAGTGGAAGAGAGATTTTATTGCTAACTCAAAAATTATAATTACCTGGAATATTCCGGCAGACACAAAGTTTGGCGAGTACAGAATTTGTCACTATGGCGATGCCAAAGATATTTCTGGAAATGTAAAAGCTTATTCAGGTGTTTCAGGAACTTTCAAAGTTGGCGAAGCAATTTCTGTCAATGAAATCAATTTTAAAAACTCATTCGGCAAGCAGGTTGAATTATGGTTTTATCATCCGAATGACTGGTTAAGATGGAGTGCTTATGAAAGAAAAATTTTGCAGAAGGATGAAAGTTTTGTTTGGAAAACACCAATCGGTTGGGGAAAAGTTCAGGTGAGGTTCACCGGACCGGGAAAATGGAAAACTATTTCCGGTGGTGAATCAATAATTATAAAAGTTAATGGAGATATTGAAAATTCAGATTCATAAATTAAAGTCGATTTTATATAAAGGAATTATTATATGAAAATAGTCAAACGCGAATTTTTACTTTCCGCTTTTAGCGAGACTCGACTTTGGCGGTTAACTTTGATTTTGATTCTTTTACACGTTGGCTGCACTCAATATCCTGTAATACAGGAACCGAGCGTAGAAAAGTTTAATGATTCAGTTTATTCAGAGGCTCTGCGCGATAGTCTTCTTGCAGGAAAATTAACTTCCGGTATGCCTCACTTTGTAGTCAGTCAATTATTTAAAAACTATAATGATGGTTTAAAAGAAATAAAAATTCCGGTAGCCTCAGCCGGCAGCAAACAGCGTCTTGAGGAAGAAGAAGGCTGGAGCAGAAAATATGTTGATCCGAATATCAGTGTCTTTCTTGATAAGTATGAAACCTCTGCAGGTAGATTGTATGTCTGGTATCAACGACCTGATTTTTATGAAATGGATGTATCTCAGCGGGATACACTGTGCGTGTTTTATGAAGATACAGTTTATTGCTCAGTAATTAATTATCTAAATAAATCTTCTGTGCTTACAGTAAGAGATTCTCTTCCTCAAATACCAGTTAGCACAAGCCTGTATGCAGAAATCAGGTACAACGATCATCCATGGAGAGAAATTTCTTATTGGTATAATGTCGAAATACTCAGCAACGCAAAATCTTTCAAGCTCGGAGATACAAATTATGAATTATATCCTGTTGAACTAATAGAATTTAATAATGAACCTGTATCATCCTTCAAATGGAGAGAGGTAAATAAAAATGAAGATTAAAAAAGATTTCATTAAAGGCAACAAAAAAATTAAAATCATTTCAAATGGTGGTCAGCCATATCCTATTCCTGAAAAATGGCAGCCCGTTCTCAGCAAATGCGATATGCTGGTAATTATTCCGGATATGCATATGTACATATATAATTCACATCTGGATAATTTTAAGTTTGGTGCTGATGTGATGTTAAAGTTTTTGAATCATCTGAGTTCACTAAAAGAAGAAATGGAATTGGAGGATCAGACTTTAAGAATTTATCAGCTTGGTGATTTATACGAACAGAGATTTCCTGGCCTCCACGGACCAAATGCAACCGCAATTGAGATAAGAATGTCTCACCCTTCTTATGATCAGATAATTAATGCAATGAACGGAATGCGCACTCATTTCCTGTATGGTAATCATGATTTTGAACTAAGACATTTTCCTGGTTTTCGTTTTGCAGCATTTGAAGGTAAAGTATATATTGAACATGGTTTTACTCCTGATAGCTGGCAGGATTTTTCAAATCCCAATGCACCACTTTGGGAGGTAAGTCAATTCCTGTTTTTAAGCATCAGAGAAATAAACGAGTTCTTTGCCCATCTTCTTGTCAAGGCAAGCGTAATTGAAAAAGATGAACATTATTCCTGGGGTGTTCCTTCGGGCAAAGATCCGGTTTATAATTATCCATCTGAAAAAGAATACATAAAAAATTATGGACATTGTCTGGCTTATTTTTCTGAACGAATGAAAAAAAATCCTGATGAAAATGACACTAAAATTACGGTCATCGGTCATACTCATCATCCTTACATTAATACAGATGTAAATAACGGAAAGCATATTTTTATCGATGCAGGAGCCTGGACTTCAGGTCGGTCTGATTTTGTAGTTATTACTAATGAAGAGCTTGCGATCTGCTGTTATCAAAGATGATAAGGATTTGAAAATAATTTTGAAAATTTTTATTAATTCGTTAGACATCATTTAACATTTTTAAGGAGGCAAATAATTATGGAGGTTGAGTTAACTGATAAAGTTCTTCGCAGATTATGTGAAGTAAACAATTTTTCTGTCCCTACTAAAGAAATGATTTTCTTCGGATTTCGTGGAGCATTACCTCTGAATCTTGAAGATTATGAATTCAGAACAAAACAAAAAGTAATTCTTGCAGATGTTAATTACCGTAATCCAAGATGCACTCTTGGTCAATGGTTACCGGAAGAAGAAAAGCTTGCAATATTTCCGGGTAGCACTGTACCACATCAAGATTATGTGAGCAAATCAGTATCAAAAGGTGGTGAAGGTGCAAATCAATTAATGACTGGCTATTACAGAGATTACAGAAAAGGTGTTCACAAAGCCGGAAGTCCAACAGGTCACGATGCATTCCGTCAGGTGAGTTCTCACCCTATCCAGAGAACAAGTGATGACATTGATTTTGACAATGATGATAGAGTTGAATATGAAAATCCAAATGATAACATTCACGCGGGTTGGTGTATGGGAATTAATTCAACTCAATATGCAAGTGCGGGCTGTCAGGTTTTGGTCGGTTATCCTCAGTGTCAAAAACGCGGTAATCAACCTGCTACGGGACCCTGGAAAGTATTTAAAAAAAATGCTTATGATTTTTCTCAGAAAAGTTTTGGCTATATACTTCTTTATGGACGGGAAGTATATCGCATTTCATCGGCAGGAAATTCAAAAGTATCTGCCAGACTTCGTTTTGGTTCACAGGGTGATCTTGTAAAAAAACTACAGAAAGCCTTACAGACTAAATCATTTTATGAAGGAAATATTGATGGCGATTTCGGAGAACGTACTCTTCGTGCTGTACTGAAATTTCAGACAGCCTCATTCGGACCGAATGCTGATGATGGAATCGTTGGACCACAAACGGCTGCTTCACTTAAAATGGGCTGGCCCGATTTATAAAGTAAAATAATTTTTAATTAATATTTCAGAATGGGTAAATAGGAGGTACATAATATGAGCAAGGAGACACAAGTTCAAACAGTTCGGAGTAAAGATGCACCGGACTCTCACTTTAATTTCAAAGTGACAATTCTCGGACTTTATCATTTGCTGATGGTTTTAGTTCTGGTATACTGTCTTTTTAAAATATGGCCAAACTATACTATTGATGAAAACGGGAAAGTAATAGCAGTAAATTCAATAAATATATTCGGAGAAGTTATAAGAGCAGGAAGTGAAGCAGGATTACTTCTGCTTGTTATGGTAGCTGCTGCACTTGGAAGTTATATTCATGCTTCGACTTCATTTGTTTCATACGTCGGAAATAAAAGTCTTGTGATGAGCTGGGCATGGTGGTACATTTTAAGACCATTTATTGGAGTTGCATTGGCTTTGGTTTTTTATTTTGTAATCAGAGGAGGACTATTAGCCGGCGGAACAGGTGCAAATGATATCAGCATTTTTGGAATAACTGCAATCTCCGGGTTGGTAGGTATGTTTTCAAAGCAGGCAACAGATAAACTTGGAGAATTATTTAATGATCTGTTCAGAACAAAAAAAGGTGAAGGAGATGATATTAGAAAGGATAAACTCGGAGAAAAAGTTTTAGTTTCAGATCGAATGATTCCGTTGAATAAAATCTCTGCATATATTCTTCCTGATAACAAGCAAATGAATGAAATTAAAATTAATGAGTTCTATGAGATGCTTAATGAAACCGTATCAAGAATTCCTGTAATAGATAACGAAAATCGTCTGAAGTATATAATTCACCAGAGTATATTATATAAATTTATTTTTGAGGAAAGTCTTGCTGCTTCTCAGGCAGAAAAAACATTTGATGTTACCGATTTAACACTCGATGATTTACTAAAGCACGAAGAAATAAAAGAATTGATTACAAATGCTGTTGCATTTATTCAGAAAGATTCTACAATTATTGATGCAAAAGCTGCAATGGAAAGTGTAAAGTACTGTCAGGATGTATTTGTTACTGAAAACGGAAGCAGAGATGATAAAATACTTGGCTGGCTTACAAATGTTGATATTACCAAATGCCTATCAGTCTGAAATGCGTAAAATTCTGCTCAAACAAAGTTCGATTACAATATTGAAATGTTGTTTCGAGTATCAAATGGTATCTAACTATAACAAATAATAATTTTTCTAAATTTCCTTTAATAAAAATTAAGCTTCTCATTTATTATACGACAATTGAATAATTTGCTGCTTGATTAAATATATTAAATCGTAATTATATGAAATCCATAACTATTGAAGAACTCAGAAAAGTTATTGCGCTCAGTGACCTGCCCAATGACCATTTGCAGTGGATATTGAATCATTCGGAAGGCATGGAATATGAAGATGGAGAACTAGTTGCGAAACTGGTGAAACGGCCGAGTGGATGTTCTTCATTGTTGAAGGCAGGATTGACTTTTATATGGATGTGAATGGCAGGCTGGTATTTTATTATCATTTCACTAATGATGAGACAACAGGAGGAGTAACCGGGTTGCTTCCATATTCAAGGATGAAAACATATTCAGGAAATTCAATAGCTGTCGGAAAGATTAGAGGAATACGGTTTCATAAGAATTATTTTCAGGAACTTGAACAGCTTAATCCTGATTTTATCCAACGGCTTATCGGTTATATAACAGAACGTGCGAGGTATTTTGCAACAACACAGATGCAAAGGGAAAAAGTAAGCGCTTTAGGAAATCTCGCTGCGGGTATCGCGCACGAACTTAATAATCCGGCATCCGCGATCAACAGAATAGCTTATGAGTTACATAACCGCTTATTGCTGAATGTAGAACTAACTGAAAAAATGCTCAGTCAGAATATAAATCCAGATCATATTCAATACTTTAGAAAAAAGATTGAATCAAAAGATAGTCTTCCGAAGCAAAAGCTGAGTTCACTTCAGCGAATGAAAAAAGAAGATGAGCTGATGCACTGGTTTGAAGAAAAGGGTCTGCCAGTAGACCACCCTGTTATCGATACATTCACAGAAGCTGGATTTTCCAGCGATGAACTTAAAAACTTATGTGATAATGTTCCAAAAGAAAACGTTGCCCAAATTTTGCTATGGATTGAAAATTTACTTAGTTCGAAAAGAATAATAAAGGATATGGAAGAAGCATCTGCGCGTATTTCAAATCTCGTCAATGCAACTAAAATTCATGTTCATATGGACAGAACTAACGAGAAGCAGCCAACTGATATTCACAGGGATATTGAGAATACACTTACGCTTCTCGGGTACAAAATTCGTGAAAAAAATATTTCATTGAAAAAATCTTTCTGCAATGATCTTATACTCATTCAGGCTTACATAGGATAACTCAACCAGGTTTGGACAAACATAATTGACAATGCAATATACGCTCTCAGTAAGGATGGCGAACTGACTATTGAAACAACTTGCGATAAAAAGAATGTTTGTGTGAAGATTATCGATAACGGAACCGGAATCCCGGCTGAAATTCAATCAAGAATATTTGACTCATTTTTTACTACAAAAAAAGTTGGTGACCGTACCGGAATAGGATTGGATATTGTCCAGAGAATTGTCAAACGTCATAATGGGGAAATAAAATTGCAATCAAAACCAGGTTGAACAGAATTTCTGATTAATCTTCCAATCGAATCATAAAAAATATTAACAAAATGAAATTACCATTTATAATAATTGTGGATGACGATGAGCAGGTGCTTCGGGCAATTTAGCGTGACATTCGTAATAAATATCATAATGAATTCCGGATTAGTGCTAACGACTCTGCAAATGAGGCGTTTGAACTTATCAAAGAATTAAAGCTTAGAAATGAAACAGTTGCGCTCTTCATTTCGGATCAACGAATGCCTGAAATGGAGGGAGTATCGTTTCTTGAAAAAACTAAAGCAATATTTCCGGAATCCAAATTAATCTTGCTTAAAGCTTATTCTGATATTGATGTTGCTATCAGAGCCATCAACGATTTGAAGCTTGACTACTATTTACTTAAACCCTGGAGTCCTCCTGAAGAAAGGCTCTATCCGGTAGTTGATGACTTTACTTGATGATTGGCATTCACAATACAAACCAGATAATGAAGGTATACGCATCATTGGATTTCAGTGGGCACCAAAATCTCATCGCCTCAAAGAATTTCTTTCAAGGAATCTAATTCCTTATTTATGGATGGATGTCGAGAGCAATGATGAAGCAAGGAAATATTTAGTCAGTGCTAATGTTAATCTAGATGGATTACCATTAGTTGTGTTGAAAGACGGAACTTGTCTGAGTGATCCAACATTGCCCGATTTAGCTCAGCACATTGGACTCAAGCAGACCGCATCCGAAACAATGTACGATGTGCTCATAGTAGGAGGCAGTCCTGCGGGATTAGCTGCTTCGGTGTATGGTTCCTGCGAGGGATTGAAAACAATATTAATCGAAAAGAGTAATCCTGGTGGACAGGCAAGCAGCAGTGCACGGATTGAAAACTATCTCGGTTTTCCAAAGGGTTTATCCGGCGCTGATCTCTCACGCAGAGCAATTGCTCAAACTCTTCGCATCGGAACTGAGATTCTTACACCAAAGACAGTGAAGAATATCCGCTTGAAGGATGGATATAAAATTACTGAGATGACAGATGGTTCAGAAGTGCACAGTAAAACCGTTATTATTGCCACCGGAGTAGAATATACAAAACTTGAAATTCCCGGGTTAGATCGGTTTACCGGAGCAGGAGTATATTACGGTTCTGCTTCCCTCGAAGCGCATGCAAGTAAGGACAAGGTAGTTTACATTGTCGGAGGTGGAAACTCAGCCTGCCAGGCAGCTATGCATATCTGCAAGTTTGCAAAAGAGGTCAAAATAATAATCAGACGTGACTCAATAACAAAAACAGCAGCCAACTATTTAATAGAAAATATAAAGAAGACGTCAAACATTATTATTCACACTCAAACAGAAGTGGTATCTGTTGATGGCAATGAAGTTTTGGAAAAAGTAACTCTCAAGGATGTAATCACAGGCAAAGAAAAAACAGTTACAGCAAAAGCATTATTTATATATATTGGAGCTAAACCCGGTACAGCATGGCTAAGCGACATAGTTCTTAAAGATGATAAGGGTTATATCATAACAGGAAGTGATTTAATGAAAGAAAAATCGTTTAATGTTTTTTGGAAACTAAATCGAAATCCGTTTTTGCCTGAAACAAGTATTCCAGGAATTTTTGCATGCGGCGATGTAAGAGCAAATGCGATGACCGGCATTTCTTCAGCTGTGGGTGAAGGTTCGATGGCAGTACGGTTCGTTCGGAAATATTTGGAGCAAATGTAGTTTATGCAGAATAGTCTTATAACATTAACAAAATAATTGAAGGAGTTTATCATGCAGAAATTCATGATCATTTCACCTCACACGCACGAGGAATGCACTATGGTTGTAAAACAAACTCTGGCTATCGGGTATCTTACTCATTTTTGGTGGGGATGTAAATCAGGTGATCATACTGGATATGCGATGATCGAGGCTAATAACGCTGATGAGGCACTTCTTTCAATTCCTACTATGATCCGTAAAAAAGGTAAGGCGATAGGTTTAGTTCAGTTCGACCCTGAAAAAGTCAAACTGTGGTAGCAGCAGAGCCAAAGTTGGTTTTTCCGGTAGATTAAACAAACCATCAATATCTAAATTTAAGAGACAGACTCAAATAACTCTGCGGGGAGTCAGGGAGAAGTTACATCACAAAAATCAACGTAAATTTTTTCTTAATTCTAATCTTTTTTAAAAGTTGTTCTAAAACTCTCCAATTATCTTTAATAATTGCTAGTTTTATCAAGCATCAAATATTTTCTAATAGAAATCATACCATAAACTTCCATTCAATATTTAGACAAATCTTAGAAAATTACTGAATCTTATTAGTAAGATGATATTTTTTCAGATTCTTCTTGACAATTTGATAAATAATTATTATTATAAACCTGTAATGTAAACGTTTACATGTAAACATTTGGTTATTGTAGGCAGTAAACTTATTTATAAAAAATAATAAAACCAGAATTTGTTTCTCTTTATGCTCTACAATTAATTAATTAATCATTAACAATCGGAGGTAATATGAAACCCCTATACTTTCTTTCTTGTTTTTCTCTTCTCTTTGTTCTTCTTGCATTTCAGAACCAAATATCAGCTCAAGCAGTTGCTGACCCACCTTCCATAAATGTCTATAAAACTATGGGTACAATTACAGTAGATGGACAGTTAACTGAACCTGATTGGTATATGGCAACAGGTAAACATCATCTAATGTTTAAGAAGGATGGTGTTCCATCAGGCTACTCCAACACACCAACTGATGGAGTGGTTGTTAAGCCACCATACACAGATGTTTCAACTTGCTATGTTGCGTTTCTACGTAACGGATATGATCTTTATATAGCCTTAGCATCCAACGATGCTCAAGTTTGCAGGTTTGATTGGGAAGGTGATGGTATGTTCATGAAAATTAAGAATGCAAGTGGAGCAAATGAATATGAAATTAAAAATTACGTTGGTGTTGTGGGTGGTGTTGGTCAATTTGTTTTCGAAACCAACGCTCCTTCAGGTGTAACGGAAGGTGCTGCATACCCAATTCCACCAACAACTATATATGATTCTACTGATGTTGATGCCGGATATACTGCTGAAACAGTTATTCACCTTGATCAGTTAGGATTTACAAATCCTTTGGCTACGGTAACTTTAATGATTGTTATTTTTGATCCGGATAACTATAGTTTGGGTGCTCCACCTTGGGGTCCTAACGGAAACTTTTACAAGCAGTGGTGGGGAAGTGAATGGGGAGGTACATACAGGGAACTAATTATGGTTGATGCAACCGTACCTGTTGAATTAACCTCATTTACTGCGCAGTATGTTGGAAATACAACTCAGCTAAACTGGACAACTGCTTCAGAATTAAACAACCTGGGATTTGATATTCAGAGAAGTACTGATGGAAATGATTTTGTTACAATTGGCTTCGTTTTAGGTAAGGGAACTACAACTGAAATTCAGAATTATTCTTACGTAGATAAAACAACATCACCTAATACAAATTATGCATACAGACTGAAACAGATTGATTATAATGGAAGTTACAATTATTCGGAAGTCGTTAATTTAGGTGAATCAAATCCACTAAAATTTGAACTTACGCAAAACTATCCGAATCCTTTTAATCCAAGTACGACAATAAGTATAGGTTTGCCAGTTCAATCAGATGTAACTCTTGATGTTTATAACATAACTGGTGAAAGAGTACTTTCATTATATAATGGGGTATTGGCAGCTGGTAATTATAATTATACGGTTGATGCTTCAAACCTTTCTTCAGGAATATACGTATATGTATTAAGTGCAGTTGGTGAAGACGGAATTAGTTCTACGCTAAGCAGAAAAATGACTTTGCTCAAGTAACTAACTTTAATTGGCACAGTTCGATTATGAGCTGTGCCTTTTTAATTTTCTTCAACTGAGTTAAGAAAAAGTATGGCAGCTACAATAAAAGAAATTGCGGCAAAAGCACATGTTTCAATTGCCACAGTATCAAGAGTTATAAACAAAGATCCAAGGGTAACTAAAGAAACCCGAACACAAATATTAAAAATTGCTAAAAAACTAGATTATAGACCTAATATCCTGGCACGCAGCTTTGCTCAAAAAAAATCTAATTTGATTGGCTTAATTCTTCCTGAAATATCCGACGAATATTTTACTGAAATCATTAAAGGTGTTGATGAAATTGCCTTCTCCCAAAACTTTTATACAATTGTTGCCAGTTCTCATAAATACAAGAGCCTTGAGGATGAGGTTATCACTTTTATAAAAAATGGTCTTATATCTGGTTTAATTTTACTTGCTTCTAATTTGGATGATAAGCTTGTATCAATTTTATCAAAAAGTCATCTGCCGGTTGTCTTAATTAATTCAAATAATAAAATTAAAAAGTTTGACAGAATTGCAATAGATGATTATCAGGGTGCGTTTTCAGTAACCTCCTATCTGATAAAAGAAAAGGGATGCAAATATATTTCCCATATAACGGGTCCTGTCGAAAATGATGATGCAATTTTAAGAAGGAAAGGTTTTACAGATGCTTGTAAAAAATTCAAAGTAAAATTCACGGTTGAGGAAGGAGATTTCTCGCGGGAAGCTGGTTTTAATGCGTGCAAAAAAATATTAAGGCTTCCACAACATCCCCAAGCTATTTTTGCCGCCAATGATATGATGGCAATTGGCTGCTATGATTATGTCAAAAAAATCAACTTGCAAATTCCAAATGATATAAAAATTGTAGGCTTTGATGACGTCTTTGTTTCGCAATATTTAAATCCGCCTTTAACTACTGTGAAAGTTAATATAGAAGAAGTTGGCAAGCGGGCTGCAGAACTATTACTAAAAAAAATTCAAAGTAATAATGGTGTCGAATCTTCTGTCTTAAATATTCCTACTGAGTTAATAATCAGAGAATCCTGTTAAATTAAAAATTATGTCGAAGTTTAATACAAAGTACGGTTACTTTTCTGATGATGGTAATGAATACATTATCAATACTCACAAAACTCCTAAGCCATGGGTTAATGTAATTTCAAATGGAGATTATGGATTGGTAATTTCACAAGCAGGCGGAGGTTTTAGCTGGTTGACTCATTCCGAATTTAACAGACTTAACAGGTGGCATCAGGATTTAGTACAGGATAACTGGGGAAAATATTTTTACATTAAGAATGAAGACACAGGTGAAGTCTGGTCTCCAACCTGGATGCCCGTAAAAACTGAACTTGATTTCTATCAGGTTAAATATGGATTTGGATACGCAAAGTTTGAAAGTGAGTTCAAAGGTATTCTAATTCTGCTAACAGTCTTTATTCCCCTGAATGATCAAATTGAAATCTGGAATTTTCAGATTCAGAATAAGAATGGTTTAAAAACAAATCTCTCAATCTATTCCTATTTTGAATGGTGCCTTGGTTCTTCATCTGATCATCACAGAGAATTTCACAAAACATTTCTTGAAACAGAATATCATCCTGACTTAAACTGCATGACCGCTACCAAGAGGTTATGGGAAATACCATTAAGCAAAAGAGGTCATTGGAATATTGAGTATCCTTACCAAGGTTTTATTGCTTGCTCAAAGACTATCACAGATTACGATGGTGATAAAGAATCTTTTGTTGGGAGATATGGTTCAGTTGAAAAACCAGATGGAATAAAATCTGATGCGCTTGGAAAAAAGTTGGGAAAGTGGAATGACTCAGTCGCTGTTGTTAAAACTCAACTTGAGCTAAATCCAAATAAAACTGATGAAATAAATTTTCTCATCGGCATTAAGAAAAATTTAAATGAAATTAAAAAGACGATTAAAAAATTTGAACAGCCTTCCCAAATTCATACGGCACTATCAGAAGTTAAAAATAGCTGGCTTGAAAAGTTTGATAAGTTAACAGTAGACACACCAGATGAAGCGTTGAATCTGATGGTCAATAAGTGGCTGAAGTACCAGGCAATTTGTGGAAGATTATGGGCGCGTACAGCTTATTACCAGCAGAGTGGTGCTTTTGGTTTCAGGGACCAACTTCAGGATAGTCTGGTTTTTCTTCCTATTGATCCATCACAAACAAAGAAACAAATCAAATTACATGCTGCTCATCAGTTTAAAGATGGGACTGTATTGCACTGGTGGCACCCAATAACAGAAACCGGTCTTCCCACAAAAATGACTGATGACTTATTGTGGCTTCCTTTCGTGGTTTGTCATTATATCAATGAAACAGGTGATTACGACATTTTAAAATTAAGAGAACCTTTCTACGATGATCCTAAAAACAAAGCAACAATATTTGAACATTGCACCGCTGCAATAGATAGAGTATTAAAACGATTTTCTAAACGTGGACTTCCTCTAATCGGTGCTGGCGATTGGAACGATGGTTTGAGTGCTGTCGGTTTGGATATGAAAGGTGAATCTATCTGGTTGGCTGAATTTCTGTTTTTAATTTTAAGCGATTTCTCTTCATTATGTAATTCTGTTGGAAAGAAAAATCTCGCCAGCCGATATTTAAAGAAAGCTAATGATCTGAAAAAAGCTTTTAATAAAAATGCGTGGGATGGAGAATGGTTCTACAGAGCAACAAAAGATAACGGTGAGAAAATAGGAAGCAAAAAAAATAAGGAAGGCAAGATTTATCTGAATGCACAAACCTGGTCAGTCATTAGTGGAATAGCTGATAAGCATAAGCAGCTTAAAGCCATGGAAGCTGTGACAAAGATGCTTCTAAAAAAGAATGGAACACTTTTACTACATCCTGCATACACAAAACCGGATGAAATGATTGGTTACTTAACACGTTACGCGCCTGGCAGAAGAGAAAATGGAGGAGTCTATTCTCACGCTGCTGCCTGGTCAATCTGGGCTTATTCTTTACTGAAACAAAATAAAAATTCATTTGAAGCTTTTAAGCGGCTTTGTCCCGTTTATAATGGTATGAATCCGGATGAATATAACGCTGAGCCTTATGTAACTCCCGGGAATATTGACGGACCAGACTCACCAAACTATGGAATGGGCGGATGGACATGGTACACTGGTTCGGCTGCGTGGTTCCAAAAAGTAATTGTTGATTGGATTTTAGGAATTCGTTCGACTAAAGACGGTTTAGTAATTGATCCTTGCGTTCCTGAAACATGGAAAGAATATAGTGTGTCAAGAGTTTTCAGAAATATTTTATACCATATTCATGTTATAAATGAATCAGGTTCAGGTAAAAATGTGAAGTATATAATTGTGGATGGAAAAAGACTTGAAGAAAACATTTTAAAAATCAATCAAAAAAAAACTGTTGAAGTTAAAGTTTATCTCTAATATATCTAACCAAAATAATCTCTAACAAATCATAGGAGAGTAAGATGAAAAAGAGCAACGTAATTATCTTCAGTGCCTTGCTGATTATTCTTTTACAGGGAATAATATTAGCTCAATATCCTGTACGGGAAGATGTTGTATGGGCAAGAACCGCACCTGCTGGTTCAATCACTATGGATGGTCAACTTAATGAACCTGAATGGGCTGCAGCCGAATCAATTACGCTGAATTATGGAGAGACTGGTTTGCTTCCCACAAGTGGCTGGCGACCAGAATATCAGCCGGATGCAGTTACTGATCCGACTCACGCTACAATAAAATTTTTGGTTACAACCGACAATCAGTTGTGGCTTGGTTTCGATATTCCGGACTCTTCAATTGGTGGTTCACAGGATTGGGCAAGGTGGGATGCAATTTTGATGAGCGTAAAAAATAAAGCATCATTAGATCCAACATTTAAGTGGGCACGACCCATTGAACATTTCCTTACCTGGTGGATAGCAGGATTTCCTTTTGCAAGCACACCGGTTGTTGGTGGAGGACCATATTTCAGAGGTAGTGATCAAGTAGGTAACAATGTTGATACAACCCGTACACCTGAACAAATCGCTGCCTGGGATGCAGTGACAATAGTTCACGGAACTTCAAATGATGCTGGAAGAGATGAAGGCTGGACCGTAGAAATGAGAGTAGATCTTGAAATTAATGGCTATGATGTTACCAAAACCGAAGGTGATATAGTAATGTTGAATTTCAGTATTTGGGACTGTGATTACTTGTTCGAGGGAAACTCAGGAGCAATCAGCACGACACGTACACATTTTCAATCTGCCTGGGGAAATGATAATGCAAATAATGTTGCAAGAATTTACGCAAGACCTGATGTAACTACAACGAGCGGTACCCTGCCTTCTGTTGATCCCGATGTGGTTTTACCAAATAATACAAGTTTTTCTGATCCCGTAATTGATGGAGTAATCGATGAAGAAGTTTGGTTAGGTTCTTACAAATTTGAAATAGCCTGGGATGATGATAATATTAAATACAGCTATCCGGGCATCGGACCCTGGATGAGTGCTCATTATCAGCCTGGAACAAATCCACCTCCCGTTCAGGATCCTTCGCATGCAGTAGTCAGAATGTTCTTTAAAGATAATTATCTTTATTTGGCAGCAGATGTTGATGATGGCAGAGTTCAAGGTACTGAAACTTATGATAATGTGGACGGCCTTATGTTGATGATTGGAGACAGAGCCGAATTGGATGATGAGAACAAGATGGCAGTTAAACAAATGAGAATTAATTTTAATGCGTTGGGTAACCCGGCAGCATATGATTTTCTACCAACGTTGATAGATTCAGGAAAAGCAGTATTTGATATTGGATTAAAGGGTGCAACTACTGTTAATAATAAAACGGATATTGATGAGGGGTATCAGATTGAGTTAAAGATTGATCTCACTGGATTAGGCTATGATTCAGGGCTTGGAGATAAGCTTATATTTTTAGGTGCAGATTTGTTTGATGGAGATGCTTTCGACAATCCTTTGGATGATTATGGCTCCAGGACCTGGTGGTTTAGAGAAAATGCTGGCAAACCTGCTATTGCCTGGGCTTATATGGATCCAAACAAACCGGTTGGAGTTGAAGATGAAATTGTTGGCATCATTCCAAACTCAATTGAAATTTATGGGAATTATCCAAATCCATTCAATCCTTCAACTAAGATAAAATATTCAATACCGGAATCAGGTGTTGTGAATGTTTCTGTTTTCAATGCACTTGGTGAAGTTGTTGAAAGCAGCAATCTGTTCAACAATGCAGGTTTGAATGAATTTAATTTTAATGCTGCTGATCTTTCCACCGGAGTTTATTTCTATACAATTTCTCTGGAGAATTTAACATCCGGGAATAACTTCCGGAGTAAAACCGGAAAGATGATCTTATTGAAATAATTTACTAAGAGGGGAATTTTCTTCATTAGGAAGAAAGTTCTCCTCTATTTATTAATTTATAAATGATGGAATGAACTATGAAGTTAACTTTACAATTTAAATCAGCTTCAGTTCTAATAACCAGCATCTGTATTTTTCTTGCAGCATTTTTTTTGTCTGCTAATTCGTATGGTCAAACCTCTGGTAAATTAAGCGGTAGGGTCCTTGATAACGAGGGGAATCCGTTAGTTGGGGCAAATGTTTTAATTGAGGGAACAACACTGGGAGCCGCAACTGACTTCGAAGGATACTACGTTATTATTAATGTTAGAGCTGGAATTTATAATGTTAGAATTGGATATCTGGGATATAAATCGCAAATATCCGAAAATGTCCGCATATCATCTGATAAAACCACAACTCTTGACGTAACACTGATCCCCGAAATCATTGAAGGCGAAGAAGTTGTAGTTGTAGCTCAAAAACCTTTAGTGGAATTTAATCAGACAAGTACAGTTTCATCAATCAATAAAGAAGAGATAAAGAGTTTGCCGGTTCAAACACTTGATGAAATTGTTAACTTGCAGGCTGGTGTTGTTGATGGACACTTCAGGGGTGGAAGACTGGGAGAAGTTCAGTATCAACTCGATGGTGTTACCGTGAACAATCCTTTTACTAATCAACCGATTCAGGAAGTTGATCGTTCAATTATTGAAGAAGTTCAGGTGATCAGCGGAACTTTTGATGCCAAATACGGGCAGGCAATGTCAGGTGTGGTAAACACCGTACTTAAAACAGGAGGAGATAGATTTAGTTTTTCTGCAGAAAGTTATCTTGGCGATTATTTCACAACCGATACCGAAAGATATCCACACAATGACTCGTACAATCCACTGACAATTCAATACTACCAGTTATCTTTAAGCGGACCAACTGGTTTGCCTCAAACGACTTTCCTCGCCAGCGGATTAAAATATTATAATGATGGTTATTTTTTCGGAGAGAGAAGGTTTGTTCCAACCGACAGCAGTGATTTTGAAAATACTGAATTCTATCCGACAGGTGACGGTGAGTTAGTACCAATGTCGACTAATGATGAATGGGGTGGTCAATTCAAGCTTAGCAACTCTTCAATTTCTTCGATGCAGTTTAACTATCAATTAACATATAACTACGCTGAGAGGACGTATTATAATCATGGGTTCCGGCTAAACCCTGATGGCATCCCCGAAAATTTTTCTACTTCTCTATCTCACGGACTTGCATTTACTCATACATTATCGCCGGAGTTTTTTTATCAGCTTAATGTTCGTCAGAATTATTTTGATTATGAAAGTTACAAGTACGAAGACCTTATGGATCCCCGATATCTTGAAGCCGGTCAACCGCAGGGTGATGCAAACTATGAAGACGGCGCAATTGTTCAGGGAGTGGATCTAGGCAGATACAAACAAAATACTAATTCTCTTATAATAAAAGGCGAAGTTGTATGGCAGATCGATAGGTTCAATTTTTTTGAATCGGGAATTGAGTTTCAGTATTCTGACATATTATTTGGTCCTCCGGGATTTTTTGTAGTTACAACTGAAAACGGAGTTCAGGTTCTCAAACCGGTTTATGAATACCCGAATATGCCCGGTTTACAATCTTACTACCCGACTCAATTAGCTGCTTATTTACAGGATCGGATCGAATTATCAGATATCGTTATAAGAGCAGGACTTCGTGCAGAGTACTATGATCCAAATGCGCAAGTGCCTTCTGATTTACGAAATCCTGCAAACTCAATTGACGGAGCTCCTCAATCTCAGCTTGTTGACACAGAAATTAAAACAGTATTTGCACCAAGGCTTGGAATTAATTTCCCTATGTCAGCAACTTCTTCAGTTTATTTTTCTTACGGACACTTCTATCAGATGCCGGCTTTAAATCTGCTTTACGGAAATGCTGACTATTCTATCTTAAGTGATCTTGCAGCGAACAGTATCAGCTATGGCATTATGGGAAATCCTGACCTTAATCCTGAATTTACAGTTCAGTATGAATTCGGATTTAAACAAGCTGTATCAAATATTCTCGGACTTCAATTGTCTTTCTTTTACAAAGATATTAGTGAACTTTTAGGAACTGAGGTTATTGAAACATATAACTCTGCTGAATATTGGAGATTTACTAACGTAGATTTTGGAAGTGTTTATGGAATGACATTATCTATCTTTCAGCAAAACTTTAGCAATATTAGCTCCTCGCTTAATTACACCCTGCAGTTTGCCGATGGAAATTCAAGTGACCCAAGAGAGACAACTAACAGAGCTGCAGCAGGACAGGATCCTCGTCCTAAATATGTTCCGTTTAATTGGGATCAACGACATACGCTAAACCTTACTGCAGTTTACTCTGTCCCTGATAATTTTTCTGTAAGTACGATTTTAAAATTTGGAAGCGGACAACCTTACACACCTGTTATTGGAACGGGTTTTGGCGCAGATCAGGATCCGAATTCAGGAAGAAAAGAAAGCTATTTCTTAATTGATATTAGAGGTGAAAAATATTTCAATCTTGATGTAGTTAATCTAAGTGTCTTTTTAAGAGTGTTCAATTTGCTAAATGAACATTTTGCTAATGGTTTTGTTTTTAACGACACGGGAAGTCCCGATTACACACTCTATCCTGAAACTGTTGCAGCACAGCTATATGATCCGTCGAGATTCTATCAACCAAGAAGAATTGAATTTGGTATATCACTGAGGAGTTTATAATTATGTCGAAAAAAAATAAAAATCAACAAACAATTTCACTTCACCTTCATAACCTGAATTGGCTTTTTGTAATATTGACATTTTTTTTGTTTATAGATTTTGAAGTCACTGCTCAGGTAATAACTCCCGTTCCCCCCGAATGGCGCGGAAATATTGATGCTGAAAGAATTGGTCATCACGATGCAAATCTAATTCGAACAAGGTACAGAAGCTATGGAATGGTTGGAGACTATCCTGACGATCCGATCAATGTTGATCTTTCAATCTTTCATTCTGTGGAAATACCAAAAGGTTCGGGTGAGAATTACAGCGATGGAACAACTCCTTTTGTTTTATCTAAAGTAATTCAGACCAATGGTAACCCGGCTTATATAATGGAAACCGGATATCGTGAAAGACAGGGAACCAGTCCAATTACTAACAAGACGATGAGATTTGAACCAAGATTCGGATACTTTGAACCGAGTAATGCTATAAACCTTGCGGAGTCACCTGCGATAAGTACAGATTCAAGAACCTGGCCTTCACAGTGGTATGACAAACTTTTTGATCCGGATGACCCGGGTTGGAGCGGATCGTGGAATGGATACTTCGGTAAAATTGCAAAAGCTGATCAGGAAAGCTTCACTGTTTACGATGATAACTTTTATGATGCATGGAGTTTTTATCCTGACTCGCGAGATAACACCCGGCGCGGTCTCGGTTTGAGAGTTGAACAAAGAGGATTCCAATGGTCTAATCCTCAGGCTGGATATGTCATCTTTTTCCATTATGATATCACTAACGAAGGAACCACAACTTACGATGATAATGTAATTTTTGGTTTGTATATGGATTCCGGTGTCGGTGGTTCCTCCATTGGCTTGGATGGCATTCCTGAATCCGATGATGATAACGCATACTACGATTCGATTGCTATATTAAATCTTGTTTATACCTGGGATAAAAACGGAAATGGAGTTAAAGGTCAGACGGGTTATCTCGGTTATTCGTACCTTGAGACACCTGGTAATGCCTCGGATTTAGTTGATAATGATGAGGATGGAATAGTCAATGAAAAAAGAGACAGCGGTCCCGGTTTTGAAATAATCGGGCAGGAAAATATTCTTACCTATGTAAATGCAAACTATGATGTAGCAAAATTTGAAGCTTACCTGGGTCCGGTTACAAGCAGACCTGCATACGTAACCGGAGTTTGGTGGACAGGTGACGAGGATCTTGATTGGGTTGCTGAATATTATGATACCGGTGCAGATGGAATATTCGGTACAAATGACACCGGCGAAAAAGATGGAATACCAACCAACGGTGAAACTAATTTTGACAAAACCGATATTGATGAATCTGATATGATAGGACTCACAGGATTTAAGCTCAATAGAATTCGTGCAGGTGCGGGAAATCCATCTACAGAAGTTGACAACATTGTCTTCTTCGACGATGGCAAAGAATGGCCTAAAAGATTATGGAATATATTTACTAATCCTGACAGTGCGTTCGGTGCGCCGCTTGCACTTAATTATAATATAGGATTTTTATTTGCATCCGGTCCGTTTGTATTGACATCTCAGAAAACTGAAAGATTTAGTCTTGCACTTGGCTTTGGAGCTAACTTGAGGGAATTGAGAGTTACCACCGCAGTTGTTCAGCAAATTTATAAAGCTAACTACCAGTTTGCTGTTCCTCCACCTCTTCCAACTTTGTATGCTTATGCAGGCGATGGATTTGTACAGCTTAACTGGGATAATGCATCAGAGCGCGCATTTGATCCCATCACAAACAACAATGATTTTGAAGGATACAGAATTTACCGCAGCACCGATCCATCATTTTTAGATCCGAGAGAAAATTTTCCTGGCAGTGGTGAATGGTCAATCGTTAATGGATATCCAATTGCTCAATTCGATCTGGTCAATAATATTTATGGGTATTCACAAACTAATGTGAATGGTATTGCTTATTTTCTTGGTGATGAGACAGGATTAACTCATTCTTTCAGGGATACCGATGTGAACAATGGTCAGCGATATTTCTATGCAATCTGTTCTTACGACAGAGGTGTTGATTCTATTCAGATTTATCCATCTGAAAACGCGATAACGGTTAGCCAGAATTTAAGAGGAGGAACTATTCTACCTAAAAATGTTGTAGAGGTTTACCCCAATCCTCCTGTAGTTGGTTATACAGGTGCAGAAGTTTTGAACATTGTCCATTCGGAAGGCGATGGAGTTGGTGATTTTAATGTGCGTGTAGTTAACACTGAAGTGGTTCCGGAAGATCATCTCTTCAGCATTTCTTTTTCAAGTAATGAGGATAGCATAAGAGCAGAGTATTATTTGATGCAGGATGAAACTAATGGTGATACTTTATTTCTATATGGAGAAGATCTGGAAGGTAAAGGAGTTGGTCCGGCTGGCAGTGGAATTCTGCCTATAATCTCAACACCGAAGACAGTTGAAATTGATTCATCGAATACTAAACTGATAATAAACAGCAATACTAATATTCCTTTAAAGATCAGTTATGCACCCGCTTTACCAATAAATTTGAGAAGAACGGGGTATCCGGAAAACATAGACGTAATTTTCAGCGATGTAATTTTGGATACTTCTGTAGCTGATATTGGTGCGCCTGCCAGACCGGTTAAATTCACCGTGAGGGCATTAACAGATACTGGTGAAATAAAATTGAAGTTTAAGTTTTTTGATAAAAACTCCACCGGTAGCGGAACTATAGATTCACACCAGGATTATATTGAAATTCGTACTGCAACAAAAGATGATCCTACTAATAGAAGAGCAACCTGGAAACTGGAAGTAGATACTACAGGTTTCGGAACAGGTCCTATTACTCCTCCAACAGTTGGAGATAAATACGAACTAAGGATTTTTGTTCCGTATACTATTGAAGATAAATTCACGTTCCTTTCTAAAGCAGGTTACGTTGATCCGAACCTCGCAAAAAGCCAGTTTGAAGAAGATCCGTATGTTGTACCTAATCCATATGTTGGAGCCGCAAGTTTTGAGCCCCAGAGATATGCTGTTTCCGGAAGAGGTGAACGTAAGATTGAATTCAGGAATCTCCCAGCCGGCTGCACGATCAGAATTTATACAGTTACCGGTGAACTCGTTCAAACTCTTCATCACGATGGTAATATTAATAAAGGGGTTGTCGGCTGGGACCTTAGGAACAGCGATAATCTTGATATTGCCCCGGGATTATATATCTATCATGTTGATGGAGGAAGTGTAGGAACTTTCATCGGCAAATTTGCAGTAATTAAATAAAGATGGTGGTCAAAATGAAAACATTAAAATATTATAATTTCTTTTGGGTTATCAGTTTTTCTTTATTGATGTCATCAGTTATATTCTCTCAAAGTAAAACTGGTACAACCATCGGTCAATTTCTTAAGATTGAACCAAGTTCCCGAATCGCAGCAATTGGAAATGCCGGTGCATCCTTAAGTGGTGAGATATCTTCATTGTTTTATAATCCGGCAAGCCTTGGAAGAATTTCCGGCAGCGATGTTGAGTTCACATTTAATAAATGGCTTGCAGATATATCTTACAATTATGCTGCTGCCGGAGTAAACCTAGAAGGTATTGGTACTTTTGCTCTTGTAGCAACTATACTTAATTCGGGAGAAATGGATGTCAGGACTGTTGAGCAGCCACTAGGAACCGGAGAAAGATTTACTGTAAAGAATATGGATTTCGGACTTGGTTATGGTTTGATGGTTACTGATAGAGTAAGTGTTGGGTTACAGGTTAACTACATAACCGAAACTATCTGGCACAGCAGTATCTCAACTTTTGGTTTGAACCTCGGCGTGCAGTATCAGATTTTAGAAGAAGGTTTAACAGTTGGTGCAAGCTTATCTAACTTTGGTGCCGATGCTGCTTATGATGGGAGAGACTTATATTTAAATTATGATTTTGATCCAGATAAATATGGAGATAACGATCATCTTCCCGCAGAGTTAAGAACGACCAGTTTTGGCCTTCCGGTAACATTCAGAGCAGGAATCTCTTATAAATTTACTTTCAGCGAAGATTATAATCTTCTTGTTGCCGCAGATGCAATGCACCCGAATGATAATTCTGAAAGTGTAAACCTCGGCGGTGAATTGAATCTTTTGAACTATGTTTCTCTCAGAGGCGGTTACCGAAATTTATTTTTACCGGATCTGGAAGGTGGTTTGGTTTTAGGTGCAGGATTTAAAGTTGATATTGCAGATTCATATAATATTCGGTTTGATTATGCTTATGCAGATTACGGAAGATTAGCTGAAGCACACCGGTTGACACTTGGAATAGGTTTTAATTAATCTATTCAGGTTGATCTCTGGTCATTATAAACCGTTACGCCACAGGCGCACAGGTAAAACGGTTTGAAACTTTAATTTTTTTCTCATTAACCCACGACTTAAGTCGTGGGTTAATAAAGCGAAAGACAATTACACTAACTGTTTCTCCTTCGTAGTCCTTTGGACAACGGTTTTTTCGCTCGCATACAATTAAACGATTAATTTGAATAATCTAATCAGTAACTAATGATAAAAAAATATACATACAGTAAATTCTTTTGCTTTCTGCTACTGATGATTTTATCAGCGGGCTGCAATAGCCATTTAGAAAAGATAGTTTTTTACCCGCCATATTCTGATAATTACAAATTAACAAATGAAGAAGCAACCCTATTAGATTCTATTCAGCATAAAACATTTCTCTTCTTTATGAATGAAAGAAATCCGGAGAATGGATTGGTGAAAGATCGTTCGGCAAGCTGGGCACCTGCAAGCATTGCCGCAATAGGATTTGCACTTCCATCTTATGCTGTTGGAGTTGAAAGAGGATGGATTACAAGAAATGAAGCTGCAGAAATTACTTTGAGGATTCTGAAATTTTTTATCAACTCAGTTCAAAGTCCTGATACAAATGTCACCGGCTATCAGGGATTTTACTATCACTTTCTCAGAATTAATTCTGGAACGCGTGAATGGAATTGCGAGCTTTCAACTATCGATACGGGATTGCTGATGATGGGAATTATTTTCTCCAGAAATTACTTTAGTCAGAATAACGATGTTGAAAATGAAATTCGTGATATCGCCGCTAAACTCATCGGGAGAATGAACTGGGATTTTTTTCAAATGCCTGAGTCCGGAAATCATCCGGGTTCAATTTCAATGGGCTGGACACCGGAAAACGGTTTGCATAATATAGGCTGGGTAGGATATAACGAAGCTTTATTCCTTTACATCCTTGCGGCTGGAAGCGGAATGACAAATGCTGAAATTGCTTTTGAAGAATGGTTAAAGCATTATGATTGGAGAACTCCTTATCCCGGACTTTCACACGCAGCATTTCCTCCTTTGTTTGGTCATCAATTTTCTTTTTGCTTTATTGACCCGAAAGGAATGACAGATAAATTAATGAGAGCGCAAGGAATAGATTACTTTGAAAATTCACGCAGAGCAACTTATGTTCAAAGACAATATGCAATTGATAATCCTTATGATTGGGTTGGATATGATTCATTATGCTGGGGAATAACAGCAAGCGATGGTCCAACCGAAAAATATAACTTTGACGATAAAAAGTTTTTAGGATATGCCGGAAGAGGAACAAGCGGTCCCGATTTAAACTATTTTGATGATGGAACAATTGCACCTTATGCTGCAATATCTTCAATTGTTTTTGCCCCGGAGATTGTTTTGCCGACCATAAAAAGCTTTAATGAAAAATATGGCAAGTGGTTATGGAAAGAATATGGATATGTTGATTCATTTAATCCAACATTAAACTGGTTTAACAAAGAATATATCGGCATTGATCAAGGTCCGATGTTACTGATGATAGAAAATTTCAGAACCGGGTTGATTTGGAATTATGTAATGAAAGATTCAGTTATTCAAAGTGGTTTAACCCGACTTGGATTTGAATACATTAAATAAAATTTAATTCGTGTTAATTAGTGAAATTCGTGGCAAGATTATTAAGTAAAAATTATGAATGTCAATGAGTCAAATAACATTTAAAATAATTCTCACAACAACGATACTCATATTGAGAAACATTTTCTTATGTGCTCAACCAACAACACTGGATGATTTTGAATCAACAGATGGCTGGAGTTTTATAAAAGCAGATGGAGTTGATCTTTCAATTTCAAACGACATTGGCTTGCACGGCAATGCGGTTAAATTTGATTATGATTTTACCAAAGGTACTGGCTACGGCGGCATTCAGAAGTTCTTTACAATTGATTTAAAAGATAATTTTGAATTTACTTTTTATATCAAAGCCGAATCTCCCTCAAACAATTTTGAAATAAAATTTATTGACAGCACAGGCAATAATGTCTGGTGGGTAAACAATCGCAATTATGACTTCCCAAAAGACTGGAAGAAAATAAAAATTAAGAAAAGACACATTCACTTTGCCTGGGGACCAACCACTGATCAATCCTTAAAGCGAATTGACAGAATCGAATTTACTATCGCTTCAGTTGTTGGAGGTAAAGGAACTATCTGGATTGATGATTTAAAGTTTGAAAAACTTCCTGCCGAAACAGATTTTTATCCACAACCTTCAATAAGTGCATCATCGTTCGTAAATAATCATTCTCCTGATTTGATGCTTGATTCAAATGCCAGCAGCTATTGGGAAAGTGAAGGAGTTAAAGAACAAAATGTTTTCATTGATTTTAAAACCAGAAGAGAATTTGGTGGTTTAATGATCGGTTGGGAAAAAGGTTTACAAGCTAAATCGTTTGATATTCTTCTTTCTGAAGATGGAAAAAATTGGGAACAAGTTTACTCTGTATCTTCAAACAAATCTCAAGTTAGCTTTATTAGACTTCCGGAAGCTGAAGCAAGGTTTTTAAAAATAAATTTAGTTGAAAGTCATTCAGCCGAAAGTTTTGGTATAAGAGAAATTGAATTCCTTGATGTTAAAAGCTCTTTGACCGTGAATGATTTTTTGTTGTATGCTGCCAGTACTAATAGCTCTCATTGGACAGATTTCCCGAGATACATTAGTAAAACTGCTTCTTATTGGACTGTTGTCGGTGTAAATAGCGATGTCATAGAAGCGTTGATGAATGAAGATGGAATGGTTGAAGTCGAGAAGGCAGGCTTTTCGATTGAACCTCTCATTAAATATGGTGATGTTTATAATTGGGCGAGAGATCGTCAACATCAATATCTGGAAGATAATTATCTGCCCATTCCAAATGTAAAGTGGGATCCAGTCAGTGCTGTTAGTTTGAATGTGAAAGCTTTCGCAAGTGGTGATGCAAATAAAAGCTCAGTTCTTTATTTAAAATATTCTTTAAAGAATACTTCTGAAAAAAATGTTAAAGTTGGAGAATTTTATTTGGTTATCCGTCCTTTCCAGGTAAATCCATATTATCAATTCTTAAATCTTGAAGGTGGGGTTGGGAAAATAAATTCAATCAAAGAGGGAAATGGCCGAATCTATGTCAACGAAGAAAAGGTGATTCTCCCTGTTACTCCTTATAATTCGTTTGGTGCTTCTTCCTTTGATGAAGGAAATATCGCTTATTTTCTGAGAGAACGTAAACTACCGTTGAATAAATCAGTCGTAGATCCGACAAACCTTGCCAGCGGAGTTTTGCAATATGATTTTAATTTGAAACCTGGGGAAGAAAAGGTCATCTACCTTACAATTCCTTTTTATGGAGAGGAAACTTTGCCGGAAAATTTAGATGCAAATGTCATTGAAGAAAAATTTCAAGAGACAAAAAACTTCTGGAAGACAAAAGTAAATCACATCAATTTCAATCTTCCAGAATCGGCTGATAAAATTATTAATACCTGGAAATCAAACCTTGCATATATATTAATCAACAGAGATAAAGCAGGTATCCAGCCCGGCTCACGTTCTTACGAAAGAAGCTGGATAAGAGATGGCTCATTAACTTCATCTGCGTTGTTGAAATCGGGAATAGTAAGTGAAGTAAAAGAATTTATTGATTGGTATACGGCTCACCAATATGAAAATGGGAAAGTTCCTTGCGTTGTTGATTCAAGAGGGCCAGATCCGGTTCCGGAAAACGACAGCCATGGAGAGATGATTTACCTGATTAAAGAGTATTTTAATTTCACAAAGGATACAACTTTCCTCAGATCAAAAAACGAAAATGTATTGGGGGCGGTTGATTATATTGAATCATTAATTGCAGAAAGATCAACTGAGCATTTTAAAAGTGGAAATGACAGCATTCGTGCTTATTATGGATTGGTGACTGAATCAATAAGTCACGAAGGTTACTCTGCAAAACCGATGCATTCCTACTGGGATAATTTTTTTACAATGAAAGGTTTGAAGGACGCGGTAGAAATACAGAGAATTCTTGGAGAAAAAGAAAATTTTGAGCGAATAAAAAAAATTCGCGATTCTTTTGAAGAAAATCTTTACTACTCGCTTATGCTTGCTATGAACGTTAGAGGAATTGATTACATCCCCGGCTGTGTTGAACTTGGCGACTTCGATGCAACATCGACAACGATTGCACTGACTCCTTGCAACGAACTGAACAATCTGCCTAAACCACAGGTTTTTAATACTTTCGATAAATATTATGAATTCTTTAAAAACAGAAGAGACAACAAAATAGATTGGGTAAATTACACTCCATACGAAAACCGTTTGATAGGTTCCTTTATTTATCTGGATGAACCAGAACGAGCACACGAGCTGATTAAATTTTTCTTAAATGATCAAAGACCACAGGGATGGAACCACTGGGCTGAAGTTGTATGGAAAGATTCTCGTGCACCGAAGTTTATTGGTGACATGCCGCATACATGGGTTGGATCAGATTTTATTAATGCGATCCGTTCTATGTTTGTGTATGAGAGTGAATATGATTCATCACTTGTTCTTGGTGCTGCACTTTATCAGGATTGGATTGATTCACCAAATGGAATGTCAATTGAAAATCTTCCAACGTATTACGGTGAGCTTTCCTACTCAATTAAAAAAGAAAATAATGAATATCACTTTTCAATTTATGGTGATGTCAAACTTCCAAAGGGTGGAATAAAGATTAAAAATTTTAATGGATCAAGAATTCCAGCCAAAGTACGTGTTAATGGAAAAGAAATTAAAAATTTTTCGGAGAAAGAAATTTCTGTGAAAGAATTTCCAGCAGATCTGATAATTTATTATGTGAAGTAAATGAAATATGAACTGAGAGAATTATGAGTTTCAAAGCAGTTGATCGATATTTTGAAAAGAATGGGGAGCCATTTTTTTTAATTTCCGGTGAGATACATTACTTCAGACTTAATCCGAAGCTGTGGGAAAAGCACTTGAGATTATTAAAACAATCTGGTGCGAATACAACATCAACGTACATTCCCTGGGATTGGCATGAGTACGAAGAAGGCAAGTTTGACTTTTCAGGTGAATCTAATCCAGCACGGAATTTAATCAAATACATAAAGCTCTGTAAAAAAATCGGATTGCAACTGATAGTAAAACCTGGCCCTTATATTCTTGCTGAATATGAAAATCAGGGACTTCCGGATTGGCTATTAAAGCGCTGCAGCAAAAATGCTTTTGCTTTAGATGAAAATGGAAAAATAATTTCTCCTGATTTGATGTCGTATATGTCAGATGAATATCTGAAGTATACTTTTCTATGGTACGATAAGATTATGCCCATTATTAATGAATATCAGGAGAGTAATGGTGGTCCGATTACTATGATGCAGGTTTGCAACGAGGTTGGAGTTTTTCAATGGCTTTTAGGAAAAATTGACTATAATCCTAAAGTTATAAATCTCTATAAAGAATTTCTTAACGGGAAATACAATTGGATAGAAAACTTAAACTCTGTTTACGGAACGCAGTATCTGTCATTCGAAAAAATTTCTGCGCCGATAGGCAAGATCGAAAACAAACAAGACTACTGTGCATATTTTGATTTTCATCTTTTCTACCGACACTACTTTGCAATGTATCTGGATTTGTTGATAAAAAAGATCAGAAGTTATGGTATAAATGTTCAGCTTACTCACAACATCCCCGGCTGGATTTATGGAAATGCTGCCGAGCTGCCAATGCTAATCAGCACCTATGAAGAGATTATGAGAACACGATCCGATTTTGTATTCGGACTTGACCATATTCCTGAATATGTTTCATATCGTAATGCTCACTCAGATCTTGCCTGCAATAAAATTCTTGAAGCAATGCAGCCTTACGGACCTGTTTGGGCAGCAGAATTTCAGTCAGGTACACGCGAACATCACGTTAAATGTGATGCGAATGATTTGGAAACTTTTTATTTCGCCTCTCTTGCACACGGATTAAAAGGATTTAATTACTATATGTTTTCTCAGGGAATAAATCCTGATGGTAAAGGTTATTATGGAAAAACTTTTTATTATCAAACTCCGTTAAGTGTAAATGGTGTTAAATCACTGCTTTATGATTCAGTAAAGAAAGTCAATGATTTTATCAATCGGGAAAAAGAGGAACTTTTATTAAGTGAAGTTAAGACGGACATCTGCGTTGGGTTCTACAAACCATATTTTTTTACCGAGCTAACAACATCCCAGCTCCTTAAGGAAAAAAGACTTTATATTGAAAAACTTGGACTAACACTCG
>JACAFA010000105.1 GCA_013388525.1 Ignavibacteriaceae bacterium
CGCCCTGAATATTTATAACCTATGAGCTTTTATCCTCAACCCAATAAATACCAATGCGGACCTTTTGCACTTAAATATGCACTTGTGATGCTTGGAATTTTTGCCAGTGAAAAATCAATTGGTAAACGAGCAGAAAGTACCTGGTGGTCAGGAACTGATGAAATCGGATTAGCACGTGCTGCCAAATCTTATGATTGCCGACTAAAATATTTCCGGAGAGAAACCGGAAACGATGCAGTTAAAGTTTTAATCCAGCATCTTAAAAAAGGATATCCGGTTATCCTCAGCGTTGATAACTGGGAACACTGGCTGACTGTAATTAACTGGCAGCAGGGAAAATTTATTTTGATTGATAGTTCAAAAGATAAAGTAATTAATATCAATTCTGCACGACAGCTGATCCGAAGATGGAAATATGTTGATCCTGAAAATGAATTCACAAGCTTTGATGGTTATGCTCTCATACCAAATTTTAAGATAAGAACCAGAGCTAAATTCACTCTCGCAAAAGCAAGATACGTTATGCACAAAAAAAATAACGAACTTGCAAAACACTGGGATACTTACTTCAACGATTTGATTTCAATCTGTAAGCCAAGAACCGCAACTGCTATTCACACAATATCATTTGGTGAGTTTTTAAGACGATATGAAAGAATGATAATTCATGAGGTTGTTTACTGGCACGGCGTTCCTACATATAACGAATTAAGAAAAATAATTGTCAAGATGAAATTCATCGCAGATGTATATAACCTGATCATCTACATTGAAGAACATAAAAAAGCTTTGGTAGATATAACCAGTCTCCTGATGATGTACGCCTGCGGAAAATACGGAATGGAAAAAATATACAGCTAATAAATTTGATAAATAGAAATGAATGAAGTTAAAAGATTCAGCAAATTACTTAAGCCGGAGTCAGCCGCACTTTTAATAATTGATATCCAGGAAAAAATTCTTCCGGTTATCAGTAATCACGAAAGAGTGGTCGAATATACTTTAAAGCTCATTAAAGGTTTTAAAGTGATGGGATTACCGGTTTATTACACTGAACAATATCCAAAAGGATTAGGACCAACAGCAAAAATAATTTTAGAAGAGCTTGGCGAGATAAAAGCTTTTAATAAAATGTCATTCAGCTGTTCAGGTGCCAACGATCTGTTTGATGAATTTAAGAAGAAAAATTTATCTCAGGTTGTTGTCTGTGGAATAGAAGCTCACGTTTGTGTTCAGCAGACAGTCCTGGATTTGATTGAAAATGGATTTCAGGTAAACATTGCTGCAGATGCTGTTTCATCCCGCAAAGAAATTGATTACCGAACTGCTCTCGAACGAATGAGACAGAACGGAGCAGAAGTTACCACAACTGAATCAATACTCTTTGAATTACTTAATGTGTGCGGGACACCTCAGTTTAAAGAAGTATCGAAGATTGTGAAGTAGAATTTTATTTGACTAAGACCATCTTTTTTACCGATACATACTCACCTGCTGTAAGCCGGTATACATACATCCCGCTTGCTATGTTGCTTCCATTAAATTGCACTTCCTTGTAACCAGTTTCCTGTTCTTCATTTACAAGTGTAGCAACTTCACTTCCTAAAATATCGTAAACTTTTAACGTTACTTTAGCTTCCTGTGGTAGTTGATATTGTATCGTTGTTGTCGGATTAAACGGGTTAGGGAAATTCTGCTCTAACTTAAATTCTTTCGGACTCGTGTAGCTGAAGATGAATTGTTTCGTCATAGTTATTCCCATTCCATCGGTTATCATAAATTCAATCGTGTCTTTTCTACTAATCGGTACGTTCCGCTCTACATCAAATGTGAACAATGCCTCTGCCTCAGACTTTGCCTCTATCAGCTCAACTGTTTCTTCTTCTTTGTTGAAGCTTAACGCTGAAGATTTCCTGGTGAGAACGATGTTTACATTCGCAGCTGAATTTGTTTCTGAAACATTCGCTACCGTCAGCTTTATCTCATTTCCCTTTGTGCCTGGCTGGACTTCGTAGATTGTTTGGGCAATCGTTATTTCGAATAATAATATTATGATTGCTATTGTTTTCATTTCATACCTCTATAAATATGTCGTCCCTAAAGGGACTTTAATTTTGTATGGTCTTTTCTTTTCTACAAATATCTCGCTCCTAACGGAGCTTTCTCTTTAATTTTTCATTTTTTCAGCCGAAGGCTGATCCGCCTTTGGCAGAAATTTTTAATTCCATTTGCCACTACCTATTGACAACCAATGACTATTGACCAATGACTATTGACCAATTATTGACAAGGCTCTGAGTTACTACTCGCCGTTGATGTCCTTCCATTCAATGTCCAAACAAGGTTACTGCCGTTGAAGTTTACTGTGTATACTTTTATCTGTCTGCCCGGTTTGAACACTCGCGTCTGTCCTCTGTCCTGTGGTGTTGGTGTGAACTTATTCTTACTTCCTACTGGTATGTAAACACTTACACTGTTCTCATTCATATAGCCAAAGAATGCTGTGTATGTTCCGTCTCCGTTGTTTGTTACACACTCAAGAACAGGACGAACTGACTGAGGCAGTGTGCTTACTACTTTATAAATAAGTGTATCACTATTTAGTGTGTTGTCGCTAACCCAAACTGGATAGTTACCTGCAACACTCACATCTGTTGAAAGTATTTGTGTATTAAGTACGCTGTCTGAAACAAACGTTGTTGCTCTTGCATTACCGTTAAAGTAAACCACCGCAGAAGAATTAAACCCACTTCCCTTTATCTCCATTGTAAATGCGCCGGGATTAACTAAACTCATTGCAGGGTTGATTACTTCTATGTCTGGCGGAAGAATAATTGGTATTGCAGGAAGTCTGTCGAGAATATACTGGGCATTCCAGTAAAGAAATTTCCAGCCTTCCATTGTTACAAAGCGCGGGTCTGCATTGAGAGAGTCTTTGTAAACACTGTCTACCAAATCTTGGAAGGTTTTTACTTGAACAGCACACGCAACCGAATCTCCCGCCTGCAGAATTGATTTTGCTGATTGTAGCGTTGCTTGCAGGTCATCTTTAAATTGTAAATCACCAAGCCAGGCATACTCATATAGTGTATCGCAAAGTGTATTTATATAATCTAAAAATTCAAACAAAGTATTAAGTGAGTTTGGTGGAAATGGTTCATAACTTTCTGTTAACCAACTTCCATAATATCTTTGATCAAACGACGTAAGAGCGCTTTCTATATTGCTGACAATAAAATTATAATTAGAGGGAGAGGGAAATTTTAAAAGTAACCTCTCCATAATATCGCCGGCAATCGTTGTATCAGAATTGAAATTCTCTTTAAGAAAATTTTCATAATTAGGGTAATCAAGACGATCCAGATAACTTAGGACAGACAATCTAGTCATATCATAGGTATTGTTTGAATATATATTTAGCAATTCTGGAATTATACTATCACCATAATAATCTCCTAAATACCTGACCGCATTTAATGAGTATTCTTCGGCTTCGGATGAATTAGCAATGTGTAATAATTCATTCTTAGCTGTAACTTCGTACTGAGGGAGATTATTTAATATTTGTTTGAGGAGTCTTGGCATTTCTGAGGTTATTTTAGGTTTTCTATAATCAATCCATGAAAGTATTATATCTGCTCTTGAATAATCTTCTTTACTAAAAAGTAACATTGCTGCATCGTATCTCAATATTTTAATTGAAAAACTATCAGGTGATCTGGGTTGTAATCCTGGTATCCCTTGTAAACTTTCCACTGTATCAATGAATTTATGAGCATATTCAATTGCCAGAGGAGAATTAAAACGAAACAATCCCTCGAGATAATGTCCCGCAATATCTTGTTCCTGAGTGAAAATTTTTTGTTCTAATACAGGCAGGGCTTCAGATATTTTATACTGAAGTACATCTAAAATTGCTTTTTCTCTTACCCAGTATTTTGTGCTGTCAAGATTATTAATAATTGCTTGCTTTTCTTCCTGAGTCAAGGTTTGAGAAAATGCTACAAGGTTTAAACTGATAACAAAATAAGCGAATATTATTTTCATTTTTATTTCCTATTTTTGTTTAAAGCTAAAGAATATTCTAATTTGGACATATATAGCAAGGCAATGGTAATGGTGTCTTAAACCTACTATTCACTCTGTCCATATAATCTTTAATTAATTTCTTTATGGCAAAATGACATTGAATTTCTTGTTCATCATTATTTTCAAAATACTCTGTCTCACAAAACTTATAATAAGTATTAAGTGCATTAATAATATGCTGTTCTACACCATCAATTTTCCAAAACATTTCATATTCTTGGCAATCTAAAACCAGTTCATTTAACCGTTCTATCAAACGATATTTATTGTCATTTAATATTTTGTAAAATTTATCGCCGTGAATACCTTCGTGAACTCTTATTACTTCCTCAATATAATACCCTCCTCTACCTGGGGTACCTGTTCTGATTGGATACAACAGGTGTCCACAAAAATCATTCATAGCATCTTTCCCACTAGTAACTCCACTTAGTGATAAATCTGTAATTATTATACCATTGTTGGGAGGATTGAAAATAATATCAGTGCATACTGCTTCCACAAAATCAAAATACAAATCAGCAATGGTAAGCCTATCTGGCGTAACTATTGAAAATTGTACTCTTCCATCATTATTAATACAAGGCTCAACCTCCCAGCTATTTTCCCAATTTAATTCTTTTCGTTTTCTTTCATAAGGAACAGGCTTTGATTGACCCACATCATCCGTTGTGGTATTTGGATTACTTAAATCGCATACTGTTATGAATTGCCCCTCTCTGAACTCAAAATTATTTTGCTGGCGATTTAATAGAACACCAATATCTTCATAATTCCAGTAACAATTTTCAAAATCACACTCATCCTGCACACTCACCCCAAAATTATAATAAGTTGGGTGGGTTGGGTTGTCCGGTGCACAAGCACTAACAACAGGAAACATTGGCTCACCGCCTTCTTTTTCTACTGCTTCCGCCTCTGCCTTCCTCTCCGCTATCATCTTTTCAAATCCTGCTCGCAATGTATCTGGTCTGATTTCTCTTTCTATTCCATCTTTTTCTTCTTCTCCTTTTATGTTACCTATTGGTCCCATATATCCTTCTATATCTGTACCTACTCTGATAAGCACACTATCAACTTCGCTATCCAGACTATCTGCTGTTACAAATTTTATTGGCTGCAATGCATCTTCAAAATAAACATTTATGCTGTCGCCCACCATAAAGTTTCCGTTTACACAGCCATCAAGCACCGCAAGCTCAAAGGTTTGTTCGGACGGGAAGTCTTCAAGTGTGCCATCAGGATTTCTTTTCTTTATTATCACATCTGCTGAATCATCCGCTCCTAATACTTCAGGCACTGTGTAGGCGTATATCGGAGGTGGCTTGATGTAAATTGTTACTTCTTTTGGTGGAATTCCGGAACTACTTGTGCTTATTCTGATTTTCACCTCTGCTGTTTCATTCGATGATATTCCATCAGCAACATAATCAATCCAGGCATATCCCCAGAAAAGATAAAGGCCTGTAATGGTTTTTACTTTTTCATCGGTGTACGGATCAATAAAACTGCCAAATTCTTCACCGCTTATTATTTCAAGATTTATTGTTGTGAAAGGGTCTATAGGCTCACAACGATTAAAGACCTCCACTGAAATTAAAGTCTCTTCTCCAGTTGTAATTTCATACGGATTAATTTCTGTTATTATTAATGGTTTGTCTGGATAAAAAATATCTCCACCAGCAAACTTTACCCCATTTATTTCTGCCTCAACTTCAATATAAACCGGAACTGAATCTGCCGGAACATTTTCATTTAACATTATAATCACGTCATCAAGTCCATCTTTTTCCCATTCGAATCCGAAAAACAAGCTTAAATTTTCCATTTCAACAAATGGATTTATTTGTGTTTGGCTTCCTAAATTCGTACCAGTCCTGATATTATAAAAACTTGCGAATTCTGAACCACTGGTAATTCTCAGGTTCAATTGATCGATTGGTAACCATCCTATTTCTTCACAGTCTGCCCAATTTGTTGGTTCTACTTCTAATTTGACAAATCCCGAATCGCAGATGTTATCATTAAATCTTAGCAATGGAATGTCAATTGTCCCTATGCTTGCTCCTATTAAACTACCTGTATTTAATTCCTGATTATTAATTAATACTTTTCTTTCTAGGTCATTATTAGAATCATAATACCATCCCCAACCCAAATGACTATCATAATACCATCTCTCATTAACGAATTTAAAAATATGATGTCCACTCCCGGACAATGATGTAGTGACATAACCTCCGCTAGTCCAGCCTGTGTCGGTAGTGTCACCATAGCAGGAAATAGTTTGGATTTTACCTCGTCTGTACTGGTCAGGTGGCCAGGATAAAATGTATGTAAATGTTGGCTCTGTTGGATTGTTTGGTGTATTAGGGGCTTTAACTTTCGGATTAACTTCTATGCGCTCTTCGATCACTATCTGTGCATAGGCATCAAGCGTTGAAAAGAAATGTAATGCAGAAAGGAATGCAACTAAAATGATAGTCTTTATTTTTTTCATATCATCCCCGATTGATGGAATAAAGCTAATAACTTTTTATCTTCATTTCAAAACTACTCAGGGGGGGGGGTACAAAATCAAGAGGGGGAGAAATTAATTTTTACTTTTTATTCCACCTTCAATTCTATTTAAATGCAGGCTTCATAATGCCGTTTATCAGTTTTTTATAATTTTAAGCTTGCTTCCTCCTATCACCTTTTGAGTCATATCCTATTTTGGAACAGCAAAAAAAATTTGCAACTTATCTATTATTCCCTTCTATTAGTGTAATTATTACAAAAGTAAGTAGTTAAAAAATCATACAACTTAATAGTGAAAAAATTTGAGCATGGCACACGGCTTGCCGTAATAGAAGTGCTAACAAAAAAAGTTCACATTACATATTTGTTTAAAGATTTTTGAGTAAATCAACACAAAATATTCATCCTGTTATAGATGAAACCCTTAAGAATTTTTTCGATAAAGTTGAAAAAAAAGAATTCCTGAGGATTTTAAGCGGGAAAACAAAAACCGAATCCGTCATTAAAGACGCCAAAATAAAAGAACAAATAAATTTTGAAATTGTTTCCGGACCTTTAACCCGACATCAGACTGACCTGTTAATAACATTCGCTGAATCAAAATTCAGCATTGAGCAATTTATTGAATTTCTCATCTATCTGGGTAAGCTCACCACTACTTCTGGTGAAAATGAGATATCAATTGAAATCCACGAAAGAATAATAAGTATTTGTGATGGCAAACGAGGTACAGCCGATATCGTAGCTAATGCAATGCTGGCGATAGGAGAAATATATAGCAGACAGGCAAAGTGGGAAACAAGTATTTCTTATCTGAATAAAGCCATCAAAATCTTCCGGGACGAAAACGATATTAAAGGAGTTATTCATTGCCAGAATATTCTGGGCACAATCCAGGGAGATCAGGGAAATCTTGAAAAAGCAAAAGAACATTTTGAAATCGCTTTGACAGCACTTGAGGAAATAAATGATATTGCTCTAGTTGGCAAAATCGAAATAAACCTTGCGATCATAAATAATATGCAAGGTAATTATGATGAAGCCATTTCTTATTTGAAGCGTGCGCAGTACAGTTTTGAAAAGCTTGGTGATCTGAAAAGAATTTCAGAAGTAAAGCACAATCTTGGGATGGTCTTCACAAAAAAGGAAGAATATTCAGAAGCTATCAGTGATTTTGATTACAGCATAGATGCCTCAATGAGATCGAATTATTTGCAGAACCTTGGTATTACTTACATCAGCAAAGCATATGTTTTTACTCGCTTAAAAGATCTGGAACTTGCAGAAGCTTTTGCAAACAAAGCGATGGAAATTGCTTACAAAGTCAATGATAAATTATCAATCGCTGAAGTTCATAAAGTTAAGGGAATAATAAGCAGAAGCAGAAGACAATATGAACTTGCTGAAAATTCTCTACTTACAAGTTACAGGTTAAATAAAGAGCTTGGGAATCGACTTAATCTTGCAGAAACAGCTTTGGAGCTCGGGATTCTTTATAAACAAAAACAGAACAAGGAGAAAATCACTCAGTATTTTAATGAAGCACTCAGTTATTTCAGAAAGATAAATTCTGTTAGTGATATTCAGCAGATAGAAAAACTCATTCAGAGTGATTAAAGATTTTTAATCTGTAAATTGCTGCGATCTAATCCCGAGCATAATTTTAACCACAGAAAAAATTTAAAATAAAAAAGCCTGCTGGTTTTAGCAGCAGGCATAATAGTATAAATATATTTTTTAGTAAGACATTGCAGAAAGTATGCTCAGTCCAAAGACAGCCATAAATATTGCTGTTAATATTGCGGCAATTACAAAGTAAACAACCACAAGTATTATAATACTCACTACAAGATAGCCCACTTTTTTATCTTCCGGTGTTTTCATTAATGGAGCAAGACCCAAATACATCAAATACAATCCGTATAAACCAATCAATCCTGCAAGCCATCCTATTGTTGGAATAATATTTAATATACCAGCAATCCAGACCGGCGTCATAGAATAAGCAACTAACTGGACAGCTCTTCCCATATTTTTCTGGGAGCCAAAACTTGGTGCAAGAGCATCAATTACAAAACCTGCTATCAATACAGAAAGAAAAGCATTTATTAGCTGTACCAATCCCATTGCAATTCCATAATTAAATGAAGTAAAGCCAAAAATTCCAATCAGTCCCCATCCAATTATAACTGCAATAGTTGGTATCAAAGCGAGAGGAAGAACGTAACCCAAAAGAATTTGCTGAACGTTAGGTTCTTCAGCAGAGACAGCATCCCACTCGGTTTTTGGAGTTACGATGATGTTTTTTGCCCGGTCAACGAGGTTCATAAGCTACTCCTTTTTAATGTTGATGATATTGAAAGAGTTAAATTTTTTACTCAGAAACTGGATTAGCGAATTTCATCGCTTCAAGTTTGCTAATGTCTATTTGATCCATTGCTGACTTAATAACAGCCATCGGAACATTATTGCCATCAACAGAAACCATAAATCTATCGGCTACTAATACTTCCAAACTGCCGTACTGATTCTGGTTATTATATTTTTCAAAAGCTTTATGCCCTTTGTACTTAGTTGTTTTCTCATAACCTGTTTCGGTTTCCTTATCAATATCTGCCATTGCCCAACCCCACACCGCCATTCCCGCAATTCCCGTTGCACCTGTAAAATCAGTAATTTCAATATCTATACTCTTTGAATGATCTTCTGAATTATAATCTGCTTCAGCTTTTGAAATTGTAAAACCCATTGCACCGGTTTTCTCTCCCTCTGCATTTGTTCTTTTCAAATCGCCTATTGATTCAGGAAGTAATTCTTTCAACTCTCTGAAATCCACAACCTCATACTTTTTCCCTTCCTCCATATTTTTCTGGGCTTCTTCAACATTATCAACGAAGTCATCCAGACTTTTTATTCCTGTTTTATCTTCAGATTTTTGTTTTTCGGTTGGCTGGTCACCGCTTTTTCCGCAGCTTGAAAGGATGAGTAATGTAAATAAAAAAAGAATGGATATATACTTATTCATCATTTAACCTCCTTAAAAATAAATAAATAAACCGGCTTATTGTTTTCTTAACTTAAAATAACTAAACAGATAATAAGATATTTAAAATTACAATCCATTTAAATTTCAGCCCGTGAAAACTTAGCGAAAATAGGAGTTTAAAGCAAGAGTTAGAGAGTTTTTAGAGTTTAATTGATTATGAATTCTTAAATGAAATCATATTATCGTAATCAGAAGCCAGCTCATCATAAAAGATACTATTATGCAGAATTTTTTCCATTAAAATAGTGTTTCCAGGTTCTCAGATATATTTTTATTTTTACATACATATTCAATAATAATTCAGTTTTAAACACCAAGAAATTTAAGGAAGTTAATATGCCGAATCCACTGATTTCTCACGTCGAGATCCCGTCAACAGACGTTAACCGTTCATCGGAATTTTTTAAGAAGGTTTTAAACTGGGACTTTAAACCTTTCGGGAATGGTTATTTACTTTACAACAATCATCAGGGCATTATGGCAGGAATACGAAAAGTTGAATCAGTTGTAAAAGGTGATTGCACTGTATTTCATGTTACCGTTGATAATATTGATGATGTACTAGAAAAAACCAGAAATGCCGGCGGACATATTAAAGTTGGAAAAACAACAATTCCTGCAATGGGATGGTATGCTGTTATTTTTGATCTTGATGGAAATAGTATTGGTCTATACCAAAAGAGCTAGAATAATAAATACTTTAAAAGAAAAAATCCGCCATCACAATTTGTGGCGAAGGATTTATTTTTGTACATCAACTTGGTCAATTAGTTTCAACTATCCTGTAAGTATGATTTATGGTCATAGCTTTTTTTAACATTGCAGAAACACCGCAATAAGTTTCCGTTGAAAGTTGTATTGCTCTTTCCACATCTTTTTGCTGAATTCCTTTTCCATAAAAGACGTATTCAATATCTATGTGTGCAAAAACCTTTGGATGCTCTAAAGTTTGTTGTGCAGTTATGTTTATTTCGAAGTCAGTAAGATTTACTCTTTTCTTTTGTAGAATACTGACAACATCACTTCCTGTGCAGCCAGCCAGACCAATTAAAATAAGTTCTTTTGGTCGAACACCGGCGTCACTTCCACCAACTTTTTCGGGTCCATCCATTGTGATCCAGTGATTTGAATCCCCTTTTGCTGCGAATGTTAATCCTTTTACTTGCTTTAGGTAAACTTTCTTTGTTTCCATATTTCCCTTTTTTGAATATTTGTTTGAATTTACAGAGGTATGATGTTTTGGTTGAGAATACGATTCATTAATGACTTTTTACAGTCGCACAGCTCTTAATTATGGATCTCAATTGAAAAGAATAGTATCCACATGGTCAAATAAAAATATCCGTAAAATTCTCAATCTTTTCTGGAACTATCTATTCAACTTTCATGTTTTCAATAATGTAATTTCATAACAAATAATTAAACGGAGAATAAAATGAAAAATTTATCATTAACATTGATCGCTATAATAGTATTTACTGCTTCAGTATTTGCGCAGTATGATACTAAAAATGTAACAAAATCAGTGAAAAGCGATATCGTTCAGACAGCAATTAGTGCTGGTAATTTTACAACTTTAGCAACCGCTTTGACTGAAGCTGGTTTAGTTGATGCATTAAAGGGCGAAGGTCCTTTCACAGTTTTTGCACCAACAGATGACGCTTTCAAGAAATTACCTAAGGGTGCACTCGACAATTTATTAAAAGATAAAGATGCGTTAAAGAATGTTCTGTTGTATCACGTTGTATCTGGAAATGTTTCTTCAAAAGATGTAGTGAAGCTTGATAAAGCAACAACACTTAATGGATCAGATATTAAAATTAAGACAGTTGATGGCAAAGTTATGATTAACGATTCCCAGGTTACCAGTGCAGATGTGCAGGCTTCAAACGGAATTATACACGTAATTGACACAGTCTTACTCCCTCCAACTAAATAGCCCCCTATGTGGATGATGAAGAGACCCCGGAGTGATGACCCGGGGTTTTTTATTTTATTCCAAGAATATCCTGAACAAAAGGTTTTATCCCCCTGAAGAACAGCTCAACAGCAATAACCATTACGATCAATCCCATTATTCTGGTTAAAACTTTACTGCCGCTTTCACCAATAAATGAAATGATTTTTCTTGAAGAGAGAAGAATGATATGGGTAAGCCCCATTACTAAAAATATTAGTGCCACGAGCATTGATTTATGTGAAAAGTCTCCTGCATCATTCATTAAAACAATTGATATTGTAATTACACCGGGTCCGGTAATCATTGGCACTCCAAGCGGAGTTATTGCAAAATCTTTTGCAGCCTCAATCACCTTTTCATTCTCAGACTTTATTCGCGTCAGCTTTCCCCTCAACATATCATAGCCAGACATAAAGAATAAAACTCCACCAACAATTCTTAATCCGTTTACTGAAATGTTGAACAGGTCAAAAATAAAATTACCACCGAATGCAAAAATTAAAAGCACAAACAACGCTGTTGAAGTGGCTTTAAAAGCAATTGTTCCCGCCTGCTTATTGCTCATCCTGGCCGTAAGAGATGTGTAAATTGGAATAACTCCAAGCGGATTAACCATTGTAAATAGCGAAGTGAATGCAAGTATTGAAAATTCTAATAGTTTATCCATATTAATTCCGGGGTAATTAGTTTGATTTATGAGTTATTGATTTAATTAACTTGTACGCTTCTTCAATGTGTCTTCTCTCGTGCCTGATACTTCCAATAGTCAACCGTATAACAAACTTGCCATTAAGTTTTGTGTGTGATAAAAGTATTTTTCCTGAAGCATTAATATCCTCCAGTAATTTTTCATTCAGTTTATTCAGTTCTTCTTCGGTTTTATTACCAGGATTATATCTGAAACAGATAGTCGAAAATGGAACTGGTGCCATTCGTTCAAAATCTTTTTCATAATCAACCCATTTGGCAAATTCCTGAGCCAGTTCGATGTGAGCTTTTATTCTTTCAGCTAATCCTTCCACTCCGAAATATCTGATAATAAACCAAAGTTTAAGTGAACGAAATCTTCTTCCAAGCTGAATACCATAATCCATTAAGTTTTCTACTTCATCATCCTTATTCGTTTTCAGATATTCAGGGACAAGACTGAATGCCTGTTTGAGTATTTCTGGTTTCCGCGTAAAGTAAACACTTAAATCCATCGGAGTGAACATCCATTTATGTGGATTGATAACTATTGAGTCCGCGCTCTCCCACCCTTTTGTAATCCACTTCATTTCCGGAATCATCGCTGTGACTCCGGCGTAAGCAGCATCAACGTGAAGCCAGAGATTATTCTTCTCACAAATCGCAGCAATTTCTTCAACAGGATCAACGCTAGTTGTAGATGTTGTTCCAACTGTAGCAACAACACAAAACGGTTTCCAGCCGTTTTTAATGTCCTCTTTTATTGCTTCATCAAGTTTTTTGGAAATCAATTCAAACTTCTCATTCACAGGAATTTTTCTCACTCCTTCCAAACCGATTCCAAGAGTCACTGCACCTTTTTCAATTGATGAGTGAGCATGTTCTGAGCAATACATTCTAAGTCTTGGAACATCAGTTCTTCCAGCCATGCCCTTTTCTCTGAATCCAAGATTCAACTGCTCACGTGCAGAAGCAATTGCGTGCATCGAGCTAGTGGAAGCAGTATCGTAAATAATTCCCCAGTAATTTTCAGGCAGTCCTACCATTTGTCTGAACCAATTCATCATAGCTTTTTCGTGCTCGGTGAAAGCGGGGGAAGTTTTCCATAACATTCCGTTTATACCCAAAGCGGCTGCTAAAAACTCTGCTAATATTCCTGGTCCGCTTGAAGTTGAATTGAAGTAAGCCATAAATCCGGGATGATTCCAGTGAGTGATTCCATCCATCAAAATTTTATCCACATCATTTAAAACATTTTCAATGTCCTCACCTTTTTGCGGTGGGTATTGAGGAATTCGTTTCAAAATATCACCGGGATTTACTTGTGCGATTGGTGGATATTTCTCAATATCATTTAAGTAATCGGCAATCCAGTCAACAAGCTGATGCCCGTTTTTTCTGAATTCTTCTATAGGCATATCTGACATAGTATTTCCCATTCGTTTTTAATAATTCGTGAAACTTGCCTGACGGCAGTCAGGTTAGTGGCAAAAAAGGTAAGCCACGAATTCATTAATTAACTCATTCGAAAAATAAGAAATGAATTTGTCTTTATTCGCTTGATGGATTTTAATAAGTTAACATGCGCGATAATTTAAATTAAACCTTATCCGACTTAAAAATGAATAAACTTCTATTAACAACATTATCAGCCATTCTGCTGCTTTCAATTTCCTGCAAGCAAGAACTCCCACTTGATAAAGACTTAACAAAGAAAAGCTACAATCTTATAAACCAGGAAGGAGAGGCAGTAGTATTTCCAGATATCATCAAAGGAAACATCACTGTAATGGGTTTCATATTCACTCACTGCCCGGACATCTGCCCAATGACAACACACAATATGTATTTGACAGAAAAGAAATTGAAGGAAGATGAAATCGGAGATGTAAAGTTTGTAGCGATTAGTTTTGATCCTGACAGAGATACTCCCGAAGTTTTGAAAAAGTTTGCTGAAGTTAGAGAACTTGATTTCAAAAGCTGGACTTTATTAACCGGAGAAATAAGTACGGTTAATGAATTGCTGAAAAGATTTGACGTAAAAGCTATTAAAACTGACGAAACAACAGATGCTGAGGGAAACTATGAATATTCGATGATGCACACAGACAGGATTTCTCTAATTGATGCGGATGGAAGATTACGAAAAAATTATAAAGGCAGCACAATAAATATTGAAGAATTAATTAAAGACATAAAAACATTAAAGGATTAAAAAATGACCACTCTATTAGCAATTTTATTTCTTCTTTTTCAAGCAGAGGACAAAATAAAAATTAACGATCCATGGATGAGACCTTCATCAGAAAAAATGTCAACGGCACTTTATTTTGTTATCGAGAATAATTCTGACATCGCAGATACACTTTATCAGGTAGATTCAGAACTGGCTGAGAAAGTTGAAATTCACGAGACATACTCTGAAGGTGATATGATGGGAATGCGTAAAGTTGATTTTATCGTAATTGGAGGAAAGAGTTCATTCGAACTAAAGCCCGGTTCTCATCACATAATGCTTATGAAACTGAAGAAAAACATTAATGATGGTGATAAAGGCGAGTTTGTTCTCCACTTCAAGCAAGGTGGTGAAATGAAAATTACTGCAATAGCAAAGAAACCGAAATAAGTAATTCAGATTCCGGACTCTCCACCTTCGGTGGATCGCCGGAATGACGTCAAAGAATTAAAGCTGACCAAACTTAAGTTTATTAATTAAAACTCCCTTCTCCTTTGGAGAAGGGCTGGGGATGAGGCCTATTTCTCAAAAAATTCTTCAGCGAATCTTTTCCAGCTAATATCGTCGAGTTTTTCCATTTCACCTGCAAATATTACACCTTCAGGTTCAAGTTCGGCTGATTTACCGGTAATCGTTTTTTTCTTCAAAGCCTGAAGCCTTTCAATATCTTCCTGATAAAAAGAAACTGCAGCCTTTCCAATTTTCAAAGAAGGAAGTTCTGAATCAAGTTCATCAGCATCTATTTCACAAATCCAGTTAACATCATACGGGTTTAGGTTAAAAGAATCAATTTCATCATTAATAAACTTATTTACTTCCTTAACTTTACCGCTAACCGGTGACTTGAATGAAATAGTCCTCTGCCCTTGTGTAATATTAAAAAGGGATTGACCTTTTTTTACAACCATACCGAGGTTGGGTAATCCAACAGAATCAATTTTACCAATAATTTTCTTTGCAAAATCATCTAATCCCACTTTAACTGTACCATCTTCACTAACATTAGCCCAGCAATGTCCTTCAGAAATAAAGACACCGCCGGGAATTTGAAACTCGGGAGTTTTTGCGCCCGATGTTTCTTTAAGATGAGTGATATGAACTTTTGGTTTTAGTGTTTTACCGATTCTGTCTTCTCTTTTGATAAGTAATTTTTTAACAAACTCAAGAAGCTCATCTTCAGTAAACGGTTTCTGAACATAATCCATTGCACCAAACTTCATACATTCAACTGCCGTTTCAACTGTTGCATAACCGGTGATAATTACTACATCAATATCAGGGCGCAGATGCTTAACCGATTTTGTTACTTCTAGTCCATCCATCTCGGGCATTTTCAAATCTGTAAAAACAAAATCGTATGAATGAGTTTGTATAAGACCGAGTGCTTCTTTTCCTGTTTCTACTGTGTCAACGCAATAACCGTCCAGCACAAGTATTCTTCTGAAACTATCGAGAATGACAGATTCATCATCAACACAAAGTATTCGTGCTTTCGGATTTTCAACCTCAGCCCGCTTTAGAGTTTTAGCTTCTCTGCTGTAATCAAGCTGAAGACTTACTTTTAATGCTTCCTCTCTTTCCTGAATAATTTTCTTTTCCTTAACTCTTTTCGCTATGTATCTGATTGTAATATCGGCAATAACGAAAACGATTACTGCTAAAACGAATAGTGCCATTGTTACTCCCTGTTATTTAAATTTCGTAAAATATTTTTTTCTACTACCTAAATATAAAACTCTACATCCTGTCTGATGCAAAAGGAACAAGATATTTTAAATCGTACTCAATATTTGATGGTATCACTTTGTATATCCAGCCTTCAAAATAAGGGTCCTTTTCAAGCAAATTTATGTCAGCAACTAATTTTTCATTTCGTTCGATAATTCTTCCGCTTAGTGGAGAAATCAAACGATGAGTTAGTTCATCATCGGTTACTAGATTTACACAGGCATCTCCCTGAATAATCTCTTCTTCAAGACATAATAATTCGATGTGTCTAAGTTTTTCAATTGTTTCGAGAAATAAATCAGTTGCTCCGATTACTGCAATACCTTCTGACTCAAGGTTCATCCAGCTTAAATTACCAAGACGTTTATATTTTGGAGGTCCTGAAACATAAAGCACAGCTGTTTTATCATTGATTGATTTCGCTGTTTCAACTTCTTTTTGAATTTGATAATACTTAATTCCCCTTCTGATTGAACTGTTTAATTCCTCAAAAGTAAACGGCTTCGGAACAAAATCTATTGCTCCTTTGTAAAGTGACTTTACTGCATTCTCAACAGTCGAGTACCCGGTTATCATGATAACAGGCGTCAGAATTTTCCTTTTCTGAACCTCTTCAAGAAAAGCAAATCCATCCATTTGAGGCATCATAATATCACAAAGTATAAGAGAATAATTTTCTTGTGAAATTCTTTTTAATGCTGAAAACGCATTAGCTTCAGAATCAACAAGAAATCCTTCCGCAGAAGCTATTCTAGAAACAGCCTTAAGAATTATTTCTTCGTCATCGATTACCAATATTTTATTGTCCCGATTACCCATACATTTAACTAATATGATTTACAGGTAACAGAATAGTGAATGTTGTTCCTTTTCCAATTTCGCTTTCAACGTTTATTGTTCCGTCGTGGTTATCAATTATTCCCCAGATGACTGCCAGACCAAGCCCTGTACCTTTCTGACCTTTTGTTGTATAAAACGGTTCGAATATTCTTGGAAGGTCCTCTTTAGCAATGCCGCTTCCATTATCTGATATTTTAATTTCAACATAATCTCTGATACCTGCTTCATCAACAGAAGCCCAGCGCTGCCAGTCACATTTCGGATTTATACAGCCCTGAAACATTCCCTGCGGCGGAACTTCAAAAGTATATACGGTTCCCTTGCATTTAGGACAGGTTGTTTCTTTATCAATGACTGATATGTTACACTTTGGGCAGGATATCTGAACCTGTTCTGAAGATTTTATCTCAATACTGTACTTATCTCTGTTCTTTCCATAAACAGGACCAAGATTTAGAAAACCTTCCTTGCCATTTTGAACAAGCTTCAGTTTAATGCTCGGCTTACCATCAATTTTTATTTCCTCATCCATCAGCGAATGTCGTTTTGAACAAACTGCATTTTTTATCTGCAAAGTACCGTAAGGTGAAAGGCTAACAAGTTTTGATGATACGGATATTTTCCCCTCTCTTTCCATAACGGCGTCAGAAGCATTAACCAGAAGATTAATAAACACCTGCTGCATCTGGTTAGAATCTATTTTAACAAGTGGAATATTTTCTTCAAGATTTTTATCCAGCTTTATATGTTTCATGGAAAGTTGATTATCAACCACAGCAATAGCATTATTGATTATTTCATTTATGCTGGCATTACTTTTCTTTGGAACAGACTGACGCGCAAAATCCAGAAGACTTTTTACAATTTCCCTGCTGCGTTTTGTTTCTCTTACAATTACTTTCAGATCTTCCTGAAGTTCAGGATCAGTAACTCTTTTCAGAAGAAAGCTGCTGTAGGTTAATACTGCTGTTAGCGGATTATTTATTTCGTGGGCAACTCCTGCAGCTAGTCTTCCCATCGAAGCCATTTTATCAGATTGAAAAAGCTGCAGCCGCGCATCGGCAAGTTTCTTAGTCATATCATTAAAAGATTTCGCAAGCAATCCAAGTTCATCGGAGCCCAGGTCTTTAATTACATAATTTAAATTGCCCGTTCCAACCTCCTGGGTTGCAGTTACAAGTTCATTTATCGGTTTCTCTATCCATTTTTTAACAAAAAATCCGATGATTAAACTTAGTAGAATAATTGCTCCTACTGCAAAAATTATTGAACGATTTTCACTTTGTTTGATTTGGTTATCAACATCTTTCAAACAGATTTTTACGTCTAAAACACCAAGCACTGTCTGACTTTCAGAATGTGCATGACAGTTAGCCTGCCAGCAGGAAGGCTCATTGTAAATTGGATTAATTATTCCAAGAATGTGAGATGAGTCCGGATGGATTTTATATTTTCTTATCCTTTGATCAATAGAAAGTTTTTCAATTGGTTCGTTAGCAGTATGACAGACATAACAGGCTTCAGCATTTTTATCAACCATAGTTCCTATTGCCTTCTCCTGTGATGAATACATTATCATACCTTCTTTATTAAATACTCTTATTTCAAGAATACAAGGTTCATCGGCTGAAGCATTTATTATTGCATGTGTTTGTTCCGGCTGATTCAGCATCATACTGAAGTGCATACTGTTCTTCAAAGTTTCACTAAGCTTGTTAGCTGCCAATTCAGCCTGAGTAAGTAAATCCTCACTCTGTGATTTCAAGTTAATAAATGAATAGACACTGATTATAGCTGCTGTAACCAAACCAACAGTAAGTATCAGCTTAAGACTAATTTTCGTAAACGCTTGCTTCAGTTTCATAACAAACCAAACATAAAATTATTTAATAAGTTTCCCGGGTTTAAATTCAGGATAAGTCATATCATCATGGCAATTTTCACACGACGGTTTCTTTGAATAATCTTCATTCGCGTGACAATCACTGCAATCAAACTCAGTGTGAGCTTCATCCAGAATTAATCCTGTTACTTTATGATTGAAATTTGATGAATTCCAACCTGAATGACAAGTCTGGCATGAACTATTCAAACCTGTAAATACTTTTTTTGTCTGATGACAGCTTGAGCAGCTTAGTTTAGAATGATAACTTTTCAACTCAAAACCAGTTCTTGCGAGATGGTTGAAAGGAGTCATTTCTTTTGATGAATGACAACTCTCGCATCCTGATTTTGTTTTGGTATCGTGACACACCGAACAAGTCTTATGTTTTAATTCGAGCGATGCTTTTTCTAATTTTTGTTTCGGTTCATCAGAATGACATTTAGCGCAGCTTTCTTCCTGATGACAGCTTTTGCAATCAAGACCATAAAGTCCTGTATGTTCATTATGAAAGAAAGTTACAATCTTTCCTTTTTCATACGATGTATTAAAAATTAATTTTGATGGAACTTTCATTTCGGGATGGACTCTCTCTTTTTCATAATCCTTTCCGGTAAATGCAGATTTTCCACTTTCATTTAACTGGTGGCAGCTTTCGCAGCTTACATTATCACTCCATTCACTATGGCAATTCATACACTGTCTGTGATAAGCACCCTTCAAATCTGGTTTTGATATATCCGTTCTGTTTCTTGTGGGTTCATGACAATTATCACAGCCAACAACATTTCCAGGAGGATTATAATGATGACACATCTCGCATCCGCCTGACATTTCGGACATTTCTGCATGAATCCTGTGAGAAAAAATAACCGGCTCATATAAATCCTGTACGCTTTTCAATTTATCCATCTTAATAACTGCAGGAGATTTAGCCGGAGAAATGTAAACAGTCATCATTTTTTCACGAGGACAAACTATTAAACAGGGATTTGATTTGGTTGGTGTTTCGCAGGCGTGACAAAGACTGCAATTAAATTTTAGTTGTGAATGGTCCTGAGAAAATGCCGGAGATAGAAATAAACTAAATGTAAAAAGAACGATTGTTATTTTTAAGTAAGTTTTCATCATGCACCTTTGATAGCATATTTTGTTCGTCTCAAAACACCTTTTACCGGTTGACTGATAATCGGGAAAATCATCACAAACGCACGGTAAAGTAAAATCTCTATTGCTACAAAACCCAGTGTTACAAATATTTCACCGATGGATGGGAAGTAAGATGTTTCAGTGTATGGAGGATTATAAGCGATAACGAAATTGTTAAAACGGTTAATTACTACACCAAGTATGACCAGCATTGAAGCAATGTATAATCCGGTAGTTGACTGCCGTACCGCCGGAGAAAGAAACATTCTTATGGGTATAATAACTCCAACCACAAGCTCAATTGTAAACATAACACTTGCCGTATTTAGTACACTCAAATAAATGAATGACTCTCTAATAACCATATCACCAATTTTAACAGCAAGATAAATACTAAGTAATGGTGCAACGAATCTTGATAGACTGGTTAAAATATCCTTCTCAGGTTTCAGTCCAAATGATTTTGAAGCGGAAAGCGATTCCATAATTACCATCGGGAATCCAACTGAAAATGCTGACAATAAAAATAATAATGGCAGTACAGGAGTCTGCCAGAGCGGATGCATCTTCTCACCAGCAATTACCATTAACGTTCCAACTGAAGACTGATGCAAACATGAGAGTACCACACCGGCAATAATAAAAACAAACATAAACTTGTTTAATGTGCGATCTAACAATCTTAATATTTTATCTACTAATTTATTAAGTGCTGAAAGAAAGCCGGGTAAATTAATTCTGCCAATAAATCTCTCAGTGACTATGGGTAAAAATTCGATGTAAAGCACACCAAGGTAAAACATAACACAAATACCTACTTCAAATAAAACTGAATTACCATTCCACATAATCAATGGATGCCAGATGTAATACCATCTTCCGATATCAGTCATAACTCCCAATGCAACAAATGTATAACCGAGCAAAGCTGTTAAAAGAGCAGGTCTGATTAATACTTCATACTTTTCACGATGCCAGATGTGACCTAAAGCTGCTGTTGTAAAACCACCGGCAGCTAAAGCAACACCAGCAGCAACATCAAGCCCAATCCATATTCCCCAGGGGAAAAACTGGTTCAGATTTGTTACGAATCCAATTCCAAAAATGTATCTCAGCGCAAGAAAAACCAGACCAACTGCTGCAATCAGCGAGATTACAATTACCCAGGGAGTAAAGTATTTATGTTTTATTGGTTGAGGCTGGAAAAAATGTTCCATTATTCTTTCCCTCCTGTTTTGTCATCTCTGTTTTTGGTAATCCACATTATCCCGCCCAGCAATGCATATAGTGCAATCGGCGGAACAAAATATGCAAATATTCCATGCTGGATTGATTCTGAGACTCCAGGGGCGGGCTTCTCGCCTAATTTCGGGAAGTCGAGTTCTTCAAAATTCCTGCTTGCAAAATACATCCATGAAGTACCTCCAACTTCTGTGAATCCATAAATCTTATTAACGTATCTATCCGGATAAAGCTCCATTCTTTTTTCTGCAACTTCAATTAAATTTCTTCGTCTTCCGTAAGTAATTGCTTCAACAGGACAAATTTCAACACAAGCGGGAAGTAAACCTTCTTTAGTTCTTTCAAAACAGAAATCGCATTTGTGAATGTCAGGCTGGATTGCTTTGTCGTAATCAAAGGTAGGAACTTGAAATGGACAGGCAACCATACAGTATCTGCATCCGATACATTTATCAGTATCCCATACAACCGATCCGTTTTCCTTTTTCTCAAATGCACCGACGATGCATGCTGAAACGCAGGCAGGATGATCACAATGCATGCATTGAACTTTAACATTTATCGGATTCCCTGGATTATCCGGGTTCTCATATCTGTTAACAACAGTGTAAGAATCATTTGCTGGTCTTCTCATCTTAACAAAGACACTCTCATCTTTGTAACTTTCAAGATCACCTGCAGGAATATCGTGAGCAGTTTTGCAAGCCCACTCACATCTGCGGCAACCAATACAGACGGTTGTATCAACTAGGACACCCATTCTATCCTCGGATAAATCCGATTTTGATTGTGCAAGTAATTTATTGGCTGGAATACCGGAAACATTTGCCCCAACTACCCCCAACGTTTTCAGGAAATTTCGGCGGTTTAATTCTCCCATAATAACACCATTTTAGTTTGGATTTGTTCTCTAAAGCTTTTTTCTGCTCTTGTAAAATCGTACCAATGTAGTCGCTTTGGCAATTCTGGAAATGATTCGAAAACCATTGAAATTAGCATATTTTAAAGTGATTATTTTCCGTTTTTAATTGACATTTGTTAATCATCTCTTAATTGTGAAAAATTAATAAATGCGAGTTGGCAATATTGAGAATTACCGCTAGCAATTATTAAGATTAAAATGATTTTATTGGGCACGGTGGTTCGGGATTTATCCCGAATTGATTTATGATGCTAAGGGTGTAACCCGAAACTCTGTTTCGGGAAGTCTCTGCTTCACTCAGCTAATTTGTCGAAACGGAGATTCGACTTACATACTGCAGGGTTGTAATGCTTAAGTACAGAATCGAACTGAAGTTCGAGTTACAAAGTATGTTTTGTTCCGCAGCGGGGGCAGAACAGTTCTTTCTTTTTAAAGTCGGGAGGAATTTTAATTTTTAATCCGCAGGAACAATTGATGAAAGAGTAGTTGTTCACTTTCATCATTATATCTCCGGTGTCTCTTTTTGTTTGTTTGTTTAAGCCGGGTGCAACCTGAGTCACTGTAGCTTCTTTCAATCCTATTTGAGTTTGATCAGTTAATCCTGATGAAGGAATAATTTGAGAATTACTTCTCTTTATTTTGCTGAATGCATTCTGATAATCAACATAGTTTGCACCACCCGAAATGCTTCTGAGAATCCTTACTCTTTCAGAAATTGGCGGATGAGTACTTGTCAAATCAGAAAGTTTTTGCCCTTTAGGTTTGAGTGGATTAGCGATATACATCGGAGCAGTAACTTTGTTCGCTGTTTTCAATTCTTCGGTTGAGTTTGCAATTTTCTCCAGGGCAGAAGCAAGTCCTTCAGGATATCTGGTATAACGAACAGCCGATGCATCAGCCAGATATTCTCTCTTTCTTGAGATGGCAAAGTAGAGTAGCTGTGCAAGTATCGGTGCAAGTATAGCAAATACAATTGCAACGATCATAATTATCATTTGTCCCTGCCCGCTGCTCTTAGAGGACTTTGAACTGTATCTTCCTCCACCAAACCAGAGAGTTCTCAGAAATACTTCTGAGATAAGAACAATACTGCCGAGCATTATTCCAGCAAATGTCATAAACATAACATCACGATTGACAATGTGGGAAACTTCGTGAGCAACAACTCCCTGAAGTTCATCTCTGTTCAATCTTGCAAGCAATCCAGCAGTTACTGCAACTGCACTGTTATCTGGTTTCATTCCGGTCGCGAAAGCATTCGGTGCAGCATCATTAATGATATAAACTTTGGGCATAGCAGGAAGTCCTGCAGAAATTTTCATTTCCTCAACAACATTAAAAAGCTGAGGATGAACTTCTTTTGTTACTTCCTTTGCTCCACTGACAGCAAGAAGAATTTTACTTCCGCTGAAATAGCTGATGAGTGAGAGAATTCCCCAAATAATTAACGCAAAGAAAATCCCGATGAATCCTCCGCCATCGGGATAATATGCACTTCCGAAAAAATAACCGAGCAACAGCAATGTTAATCCCAGAGAGAAAAATAGAACTAACGACTTTCGTCTGTTTGCTTCAATTAATTCCCACATTAATTAGCTACCCTTATCATCTTTGGTTTGCATGGATGTATGAATGGATGATTGCACGATTAGATAATAAACTAAAAGTATTTTTCAAGTTTGGTCACGATATAATTTGTTATTAGTTGTTTGTTAATGGTTATAGTTTTTTAGTTTCTGGTTGTTAACTAAAAAACGAAAACTGAAAACTTATGGACCAAAACTATGGCAAAGCCATGCCTTTGGCAAAAACCACTAAACCAATAACTAACTTTTCAGAAACTAACTTTCGGAACTTCTCTTTCTTTTGCATCCTCAACCTGGAAGAATTCTTCCTGCTTGAAGTTGAACATTCCGGCAATAATGTTCGATGGGAACATCTGGATTTTGTTATTATAAAAGAGAACCTGATCGTTATAGCTCTGCCTTGCAAAAGAAATTTTATTTTCGGTTGATGTCAGCTCTTCCTGCAATGCAAGGAAATTCTGGTTTGCCTTTAAGTCAGGGTAGTTTTCAACCTGAACTCGAAGCTGCCCCAAAGCACCGCTCAACAAACCCTCTGCCTGTGCTTTCTCACCAACAGTTCCGGCATTCATTGCCTGGCTGCGGTACTTTGTGATGTTTTCCATTATCTCGCGTTCGTGCTTCATATAACCTTTTACGGTTTCCAGCAGGTTTGGGATAAGGTCATGTCTTCTTTTTAACTGAACATCTATCTGCGACCAGGCATTCTTTACCCTGTTCCTTAATTGAATTAACGAGTTGTACATCGAGATCACAAACAGGACAACAACTGCAACTACAACCAGAATGATTATTAATCCGGTCATTTACTACCTCCATTATTTTGGGATGAATTTTCAAACATATCTTTTAAAAGATTGATTATTTTATTCTCTTTATTCACGGAACCGAACTCAACAACTTTTTTTAGTTCTCCTCGGTCAAACCAGATGCCGTGACTCTTCCTACACTTGTCGACAACTACTTTGTTCTTATCGCCAATCTCAAACTTTTTCATATGCTTTCCGCAAATGGGACAATCGTAGCTTTTCTCTTTTACTTCTCCGGCTTCTTTAAACAAATTGACCAGTCTGTTTCTCTCCTCATCAGTTTCAAGAAGCAGTTCAAGCTCACCGGCATCAAGCCATACTCCATCGCAGCCAGTACAGAAATCTACTTCAATTTGCTCAAGCTCAAGCACAATCATTGGATCTTTACAAACGGGGCAAAGCATAACTTATTAAATAATTGAATTTTATTTGTAAAATTAGCTATGAAAGGATATTATTAAAAAATTTGAAGTTAATTAACAGCTATAAAAAAGGTCAGGTTTTTAGCCCGACCTTTTTTTATGGAATCTTCAAATTACTTTAGGAGGATCATCTTCTTAGAACTAATATATTTTTCTGCGACTAATTGGTAGATGTACACTCCACTCGCCAGATTCGAGGCGTTAAACTGAATATCATACCTTCCGGCTTGCTGTTTGGTGTTTACCAGTTCTTTTACTTTTCTTCCGAGTATGTCGTAGATGATGAGTGATACTTCGCTTGTATTTGGCAGATCGTATTTGATTGTTGTTACAGGGTTAAAAGGATTCGGGTAGTTCTGATACAATGTGAATTCTATTGGTATGAGTTCTTCGTTTGACTTTAATCCGCTTTTGCCTCTGCTTTTCAGCAGCTCACTCAACTTGTTCGTGTAATCGGACAAGTTGGACACGCTATACTTACCCAATATTCCTTTGTTCAAAGTGCTGTCCTGAGGAAGTAAGAGTGCAGTAGTAAGTGCATCTATCTGCCTGTATAGTGCGATATCGGTGTTTGGATTTTGTTGTGCTATTTCGTCAAAGTTATTAATTGCTGGTAAGTATTCTGCTGCTGAAACCAAACACAAGTCACTCAAATGTTTTAATGTTCCAATCATCAAACTATCTGTTTGATTTGCAACTTTCTGTAAATAGTAATCTTTTAATTGATTGAACACAGAAGGAGAACTATTTGTCAAGTTAGCAATTGTGTATAAACGATTGTACGATTGAATACTTCCGTTGTTGTTACCATAATTCTGAATGATTCCCTCATATTCTTGTTTTGCTTGATTGTACTGATTGTTATAGTAATAACTATTTGCTGTTGCATATCTGGATTCTATATCTGTTAAACCATTTGCATTATTTCCAGTGGAGTAAACGGTATCATAGACCTCACCTTTTGAATTGGCTAAAATTAGTTCAGCTTCACCTTGTGAATATGTGCAAGGTTCAGAAAAATAATCCGAATAATCTATCGTGACTTCTTCACCAAATCTGCCTGTCGGATCATTACCATAAACAGGATGATTTCCCCAGTAATTAGCTCTTGCTTGTATTATTGATTCGGGAATTTTTCTTCCATCAACTAAATACAAATTATTACATTGTTGTTGAACTCCATCTCTGTCATCTGCAATTGTGTTGCATCCTTTTTCAAGCTTGACGAGAGAACTGAGTAAGTATAG
>JACAFA010000120.1 GCA_013388525.1 Ignavibacteriaceae bacterium
ATGAAGAAAAACAACCCGGCACTTATGAAGTGTCTTTTAATGCTGCAGAATTTGGAAGCGGAGTCTATATATATTCATTAAGAGCAGGAAGTTTTGTTCAGTCAAGAAAAATGATTTTAATTAGATAAGTATTTTATTGACTAAGATGTTTAAAGTATGTTTAACCATTTTATTTTCACAGGTAATCTTGCCTGCCAATCTGTCCGCGCAAGTTGATTCCACTCAGCGTGCCGGCATTGAATTATTTCCGATACTCAGCTACGATACAGACGCTGGTTTTGGTTACGGTATAAAAACATTCTTCTACGATCAGTTAAATACAAGGGAAAGTTTTGACATTATTCTTTTCAACAGCACCAAAGGTGAGCAATGGTATAAGTTCGTCTTCTCCATCCCTGATTTTGAAAGCCGTCAAGGAACCGAGTTCCCTATCGCATTAGATGTCACTTTCGAATACGACAAGTGGAAGAATTACAATTTATACTACTATGGATTGGAGAACGAAGACACCAATCCTGCCTGTCAAAATGTTGAGTTTACAGATCAAAGTGTTTACGAATTGGTGGAGACGAAACTCTTCCTCAACAGTGCTTTAAGAAAAGATATTACCGGTTCAGTCGGATTAAAATTTAACTCCACCAGTACATACGATTACAGACGAGATAGTGTATTGGCTTCACCTGATGATGTGGAAAATAAATTTCTGGAAGCTCCTTCAGTAAAATATTTATCTGCTAATCTGAATTGTAAATGGGATACACGAAATAGCTACATCAATCCTTCAACCGGACTTGTTCTAGAAATCGAACTTGAATACGCACCCAATATTCTCGGAGATAATAGTTCATTTTTCAGACAGGCGTTTGTAGTTCGGCACTTCACAGAAATATTTTTTAAGAACTTGATACTTGCCAGCAGAGCGGTGGAACAGATTTTAATCGCAGGATCCGAGTCATCACAATTTTTAGCAATACCAGTTGGCGGCAGCAACACTCTGCGTGGAGTTCCGATGGATAAATTCAGATTTTATTCAGCGTTTCTTTTCAATAATGAATTAAGGTTCCCAATCTGGTGGCGATTCGGCGGAATAGCAGGATTGGATATTGGATACGGCTCGAATAAAGATTTATATCCTGAAGACGCAATTGATTGGGTTGTAAATCCAGTTGTCGGTCTCCGTTTCTTTATGGATAATTTTATTGTTCGTGCAGATGTTGGTTACTATGCTGGAGACATTGGCTTTTATTTGAACTTCGGGCACATATATTAATTCAGAAGGAAAAAATTCAAGCCCTCTTGACAGATATTTATAAAAAGACTATTTTATCCGAAAATCATTTCCATTCTAAGGGAAAGTGTAAGACTCAAAATGTCATTACCTCCTCTCCTCCCACCACTCTCCAGTCCTTAGAAATGGACACAGCAATTATTTACTATTAGTTCTTTTTTAGTGTTCGGGCATCGTCATCCGATAAATTCAGCATCTATTCTGACGAATAAATTATTGTCAATTAAATAATTTTTACAATTGACTGACAATTTCATGACAACTAATTATTTGTAAATACTTAGTGTTGAACAGGCTTTTAATTATCACTAAAAATATTAAGGAGGCAAAAATGAAACTCAAGGCATTATCAGTTTTTATTGTACTTCTGTGTACAGTTGATTCATTCCCACAAAAAATGGGGGATGCATACGCTCTTAATATCAACAACATTTATTTGCCAATGAACAGAAGAGGTGTTTTAGCAGACGCAAATATTCCTCCCCTCGGTTCAGGTGGGCAGTTCGGAGGACATACTTTCCTCTTTTCCGGTGGTTTCTTTTTAAGTGGCTACAGCAATGGGCAGCTCTGGGCTAATGCAGTTGCCTCCGCTTCATTAGTTGAGGATTATTTACAAGGAACAAATGGTAATCCTTATAATCCAAATGCTGTGCTCTATAAATTAAGAAGTGATGATGTTCCCTTTGGACAAAGCTGGCAGGACTGGAGTGATGCTGTTTCACTTGGTGCCGATTTTTACGATGGGGATTACAATGGAATTTATGACCCTGATGATAAGAACTTAAACGGAGTATGGGATCCTGATGAAGACCGTCCTGATTTACTGGGAGACGAAATACTTTGGTGCGTTTATCACGATGGAGTCCCTTCTATTCAACGAAGATGGAATACAGTGGAACCGCAGGGAATTGAAATAAGACAAACGGTTTTTGCTTACTCAACTGTTGAAGAACTTCAAAACATTATCTTCATTCGCTACCGAATTAAGAACACAGGTGTTGTCGCAAATAAAATGACGGATGTTTACTTCGGTGTCTGGGACGATCCAGATATTGGAAGCGCAGGTGATGATTTGGTTGGCTGCGATACTCTATTACAAAGCGGATTTACTTACAACGATGGTGCAGATCCAACATATGGTAATAATCCGCCGGCATTTTTTCAAAGTTTTCTTGAAGGTCCTAGAGTCTACATCCCGGGAGAAACTTTCGTAGATAATAATGGAAATGGAATTTATGATGAAGGTATCGATTATCCTCTTGATACCGCATATGTTCATCGTGGGCAGGAAATAGGTGTTACAATTTATCCCGGAGCTAAAAATCAAACTCTTTCTTCTTCAATTGAATATAGAAATGGAGATCCAACTTTGAATGATCCCAACACAGTTTTTGAAGCAAGAAACTATATGCTGGGTCTTGATAAAATCGGAAATATGATTGATCCGTGCACGTTCCCTTACGGAGATGTAAGAGGTGGAATCAATTGTGCTGATGTTAATCCCTTCTTTTGGTTATCGGGCGATCCGGTTACCAATATTGGATGGATAAATAATTCACCAATTGATCAAAGACAAATGCAGAATATTGGTCCATTCGAACTCGAAGCTGGTGAAGAGTATAATGTATTCGTAGCATATAGTGTGGGTCAGGGAACTAATGCTCTTAGTTCAATAACTGAAGGAAGATCTGTTGCCGAAATATCAAACATACTTTACGGTTGTAACTTTTTAACAAACTGTGTTGTTTCAGTTGAAGATGATTTTATATCACAGCCAAGCGATTTTATCCTAAATCAAAACTACCCCAACCCGTTCAACCCGAGCACGAAAATCAGTTGGCAGTCGCCAGTAGCCAGTTGGCAAACAATAAAGATCTACGATGTGCTTGGTAATGAAGTTGCAACTCTTGTTGATGAATATAAGCCTGCTGGAAGCTATGAGGTTGAATGGGATGCAATTAATTATCCAAGCGGAGTTTATTTCTACAGACTTCAAGCTGGAAGTTTAGTTGAAACTAAGAAATTAATTTTGATGAAGTAATACAAGGAATATCACTATGTATTTTATTTCAATATTCGTTTGTTTTCTTACAATGACTTTCTTTGAGGGCACTTTGGGTCAAGACTTTTGGACATCTTGTAACTTAAATAACATTTTGATAACTGACATTGAAAGTGATGATTTTGGAAATATCTATGCCTGCGGATTTTTGGGAGCCGGAATATTCCGCTCTACAGATCAAGGGTTAAACTGGATAAATTTAGGCAGTGGCTTAATTAGTCAGAATGTTTTTTCGCTGAAATATATAAATGACGAGAATATTTTATATGCAGGTACAACAGACAGTGGACTGTATAAATCAACAGATTTAGGTGAGACCTGG
>JACAFA010000160.1 GCA_013388525.1 Ignavibacteriaceae bacterium
AGAGCAATAATGCCCGATTTAATTCCAAGCATCTGCATTATGTGAAGATGTTCAATAGTCTGCGGCATCACACCGCTGTCAGCAGCAATAACAAGCATAACAAAATCAATTCCGCAGGCACCTGAAATCATTGTGTTGATGAAATCTTTATGACCGGGAACATCAACAATTCCAATGCTGATACCATTAGGAAAATCGAGATGAGAGAAACCTAAATTTATTGTAATGCCGCGTAGTTTTTCTTCAGGATGAGTGTCGCAATCAATTCCTGTCAGCGCTTTAATTAAAGCGGTTTTACCGTGATCAACATGACCTGCAGTTCCAAGAATGAATTGGTATTTATTTACTTCCGAGCTCTTTTTGTTCATTTAATCAAATGTCATCAATTATACAATCAACCAATAAATTCTTCTATGTTCTGTGGTGAAATAATCTTTGTTTGGCTGACATTATAAGAACCTAAAAAAGTTTTGGAAAATACTACTTTACTTAAAGGATTAAATTTAAATTCAAATGCAGCAATTTCTTTTTCCGCTTCTTCTATATAATCGATTTCCTGCTGCTGTGTAGTTCTCCAAAAATAACTTTGAAATGGCTTTTTGTTATAATAAAGTTTTTTCCTTCTTTCGCTTATACAATAATTTTCCCACAAAGCACCCAAGTCATTCCGGAAACTTATACTATTAAAATTTTTTATTACTGCATTTCTGATTCCGTTATCATAGAAATAAATTTTTTTACCCTTTTTGATTTCATTTCTCACATTACGGTTTAGAGCAGGTAATTTAAAGACAATGAAAGCTTTTTCTAACAGGTCAATATATTTTTCAACTGTAAGGCGGTCTGCATCTGTTAACTGACTAATTTCTGTTGTTGAGACTTCAGAACCGACCTGCAAAGCAAGAGCTTTTGTAATTTTTTCAAGTAGTTCCGGACGCGAAACAGTTTCTAAAACAAACAAGTCTCTGTATAAATAACTTCCGGTTAAAAGCTCGAGCAAATCCTTTTCTTCACCCGGTGTAGAAGCTACTTCAGGATACGAACCGTAGATAAGTCTTCTTTCCAGGTTTCTTTTTTCATCTAATAATGAAGTGTATCCGGTAAGCTCAGCAAAAGATAATGGGAAAAGTTCAAATTCAAATGCTCTACCTGTTAACGGTTCCTTTGTGGATTGAGATAAAAGGAAAGAAGAAGAACCTGTTGCAATTACCTGAACCTCTTTTATTCTGTCTACGATAATTTTAATTGTTATACCTATTTCCGGAATTCTCTGGGCTTCATCTATAAATAATAATTTATTATTGCCGATAATTCCTTCTAACTTTTTTACATTTGGTTGTCTTAAAGTTTCACGAACATCAGCATCATCGCCGTTTAAGTAGGCTGTCTTTAATTGAAGTTCCTGCAGAATTGATTCTATTAGAGTAGTCTTTCCAACCTGGCGAGGACCATAAACAATTACTGCTTTATTTCGGAATAGTTTCGCTTTTATAGCTTCCTTAAGTGTTCGTGGTATGAACTCTTTATTATGAAGCATTTTGAATGCCTTTTATTTGTAAATTCTCAAATAAATATAGTAATATGATATTGAATTCACAAAATATTATAATTTTTTGTGATTAAAACTCTACTGCCGGGTAATCTGAAAGCATCGGAAGCTTCTGATAAAAGTCCTTCAGAAATCTTTTGAGCGCTCATTCATTTCCTCATTAATCAGAAAAAGAAAAGTATTAATATCATTTTAAAAGGTCAGGTTTAGTCCTGCAATAATTGTGCGTCCTGCTGATGGGTATCCAAGTTCTTCCTCATAATAAACATCTGTTATATTATTCAATTCTGCCCGAAGTTTCAGAAACTCCAGAAGCTGATAACCAATATTTACACTATGCAATATATAGCTGTCAAGATTTTTTGATGGAACATACGTGGTGCGTTCATCGAAATAATTCAATTCATAATTGAGACTAATTTGTAAATCTGTTCTGATGCCCAAACGAAAATAAATCTTATTGTTTGGAACTTCCTCAAGAATTTCTGAAGATGAATCCGGTGAATTAAGATAAGCGTAACCAAGCTCTGCTGAAAGATATCTGTTATAATTAAAAACTGATTGGACTTCTGCTCCGTATAATGTAGCTTCTGAAATATTCTGAAAGCGGTAAGATGATGAAGCTCTGTAAATCAAATTTTTCAAATCATTATAGAAATAGGCAAGCTGAAGTGAAAGGTAGCGGTCCTCATCATTCATAAATAAATACCACTCAATACCAGTTTCTATTTTGTTTGCATCTTCTGGTTTCAGATTAGGGTTGCCGGAAGTTTCGCTGTAAAGCTGGAATAAAGTCGGTACACGGACAGCGTTTAAAAAGCTTGCATAGATTCTGAAATTGGTAAATAAATTTTGACTCAGACTTATCATCGGTGAAATTTTATTTTTAGTTTGACCTTCTTCAACATTAAAATATAAATAGCTTAAACCAAGTGTAACGTTTGTATTTTCCCAGAGCTTGAAATAATCCTGAAGAAATAAATTACC
>JACAFA010000313.1 GCA_013388525.1 Ignavibacteriaceae bacterium
GATAATCAAAGAAAAACCAAAGAGCTTGAGGAAGCAAGGAAACTTCAGTTATCAATGCTGCCTAACAATGTTCCAAAAGTTCCCGGACTTGAGATTGCAGTTTATATGAAAACAGCTTCAGAAGTTGGAGGCGATTATTATGACTTTAAATATGATAATAATGGAAGACTGGTTATTGCAATTGGTGATGCAACCGGTCACGGAATGAGAGCAGGAACTATGGTAGCAACTATCAAAGGTCTGTTCACCGCAGAAAGTTCGCAGACTGATGTCGTAACATTTTTAAATAAGAGTAATTCTATCATCAGAGATATGCGGCTGGGGAATAATTATATGGCAATGCTCTTAGCAAAGATTGAAGGAAATAGACTAACAATCTCTTCAGCGGGAATGCCTCCGGCACTTATATACAGAAGTAAAAATAAACAGGTTGAGGAAATAAAACTTCAGGCGATTCCGCTCGGAGGACCGGCAGACTTCCCTTATCCTGAAAAGGAAACAACTCTTTCGCAGGGAGATACATTAATCTTAATGTCAGATGGTTTTCCTGAACTTTTTAATGAGCAAAAAGAAATACTGGATTATTCAAGAACAAGGCAGATTATCGGTGGAATTGGTGATGCTTCTGCTTCTGAAACAATTAACTTTTTGATAAAAGAAGCAGATAAATGGAAGGGTAATGCAAAGCAGGAAGATGACATAACATTTGTGGTTGTGAAAAGAAAATAGAGAAAGTCTGGATTTTTGTGGCAAATCAGCAATGGACTGCTAACGATGGTGTTTATAAAAATTATTTAATGACCAATACAGTTAAAAATCTTTGCTTGAGATATTCAATAGTTTTTATATTTTTAAGTGTGGCTTTTGCCATAATGTTGTTTCAATTATTAATTGAGGTTCTAGTGAGTAAAAAACTTTTTGTGGGAAGTCTCCCATGGGCAGTCAACGACGAAAGTTTAAAACAAACTTTTGCTCCATACGGTAAAGTTGTTTCTGCCACAGTAGTAACAGATCGCCGGTCCGGACGTTCAAAAGGATTCGGTTTCGTGGAAATGGAAAACGATGCCGAAGCCAAAGCAGCTATCGATGCACTTAATGGTTCTGAACTTAACGGCAGAAACATTGTTGTGAACGAAGCAAAACCAAAGGAAAAAGAATAGGAATAAAACCTTTACGGCTTAATTTGTTTATTGAAGCGCTCATCTTTCGGGCGCTTTTTTATTTTAAAACGCAAACGTATTCAGACTAATCACAAAATTATTGCTCCCTCTGTAATTCAACTTCCAGGCAAACTCAAGCTGGAACGGAATTATTCCCTGCCC
>JACAFA010000074.1 GCA_013388525.1 Ignavibacteriaceae bacterium
CCAATCCGGAATTTTTCAGGATTTTCCCAGATATAAGGTGTTGTATGTTCACGCTCAAAATCTTTTTTTGCTTCTTTCCAGGCAGTCTCAAGTGTTTCAAAACTCATTATTTCCAAATCATTTCCATCCGGATATGATGGAGGATGTAAATTGCTTACAAAATCAAATTTTTCTTTATTGTTAATATAATACAAGATGACTTTATCAATTATTTCCGGATCAATAAGAGGACAGTCAGATGGAATTTTTACTACTGCATCAGCATTGTATTTTTTAGCAGCCTGATAATGTCTATCCAATAAATCGAATGTACTGCCGCGACAAACTTTTATACCGTTCTGCTCACAAATTTCTAATAATTGATTATCATTTTTATCTTCAGTAATTGCTACGACTATCTCACCAGCATTTTTGGCAAAGGAAACTCGTTCATACATCCTTAGCAAAAGAGCTTTACCGGCAAGCGGTAGTAAAACTTTTCCCGGCAGCCTGGATGAGCCCATTCTTGCCTGAATTATTGTAACAATCTTTAGCTGCTTTCTCAATGCAAATGTGGGTTTAATTGAAATGATTTAAAAAAATATTACTGTTTAATTCTCGCCAGTCTGCTTTTTAATTTCAGTTTTTGAATTATTCGTTGCGTATAAGATATATCTTTACTAATTAAAAATAGCGGAGATTTTTCTTCAGATCGCAGGATTTTTTTAGCAACGTCAGCTATATTTTTTGCTGATGTTCCGCCATTCTGAATCGGCAGAAGTCTCTTTAATTCTTCAAGATTAAATTCAGAATAAACTTTCTTCCCGAGCGCCAAACCAACATATACTACTGATGAATAGCGGGTAATAAGGATATCACAATTTGCAATCATTGGATCAATTTTTTCTTTTTGAAAAACCAAAGAACCCGGTGCGTATTTATTAATTTCCCGAACAGCTCTCTCATAGTTTTCGTTCGGGTGAAGTTTGAAAATTATTTGCTTTCCAGCGGCAATACTGACTGCTTTCTCGATAAACTTTTTTCTGTTTTCATATTTATAAGTTTCCCTCATATCAGAAGTTGCAACAAGAACAAAACCTTTATACGGAAAATTATTATTCAGATGCTGAGCACAGTCATCAAAGTTGGGAATCCCCGTTACAATAATTTTTGAAGGATCAGCTCCTTTTCTTATAAACAGATCACGATAACCTTCTGAGGCAACACAAAATACTTCATACGCATTACTTATACCGGTAGTTGCTGTTCCACCAATCCATCTGGGTAATTTAAATTTCTTAGCAAGATAGAAACCGAGATGTTCAGGGTCTGTCATTCCTTCCTGAACAAGAATTATTTTTTTATCACGGATGTTTTTAGGAATAAGCATGTCTGAGCAAGTAAACACCAAATCATAGTCGTTTCTTTTTCCTTCAATATCAATATTTAGATTATTTTTCTGTAGATAAGTAATTGTGTTTTGTTTTGCCTGCCCGCCCAAAATGCTGAAGTCCATCAAGCCAACACTTCTAAGTGCCTGAATGTACCAGTAACCTTGTGAATAATATGGAGTGAAATAAGCTTCGTAATCAGGAAGCTCTTGTGAAATTTTATGCATTTGTGTGGTTTGATTCATCGAACCACATATGTATAAAATCTTTTTTTTGGTCATCAATTAGTCTTAATAATCCTCATTTTACTACTCAAATATATGGAAATATTCGTTCTTTTCTGATGTAAAGCCAGGGATAACTAGCTACTTTAAGACCTCCTTTGATGAAGATCACGTTTTGATAAAGAAAGGAACAAGATTTTAAAGTAGCTGTGATTGCAGTAAGTTTGTAAAGTGTTTCATTTATTGAATTTAAAATTTTCTGAAATTAAAAATTTATTTATATGAGTTATACCAAACCTGAAAAACTTAACAAAGGAGATTTAATAGGAATAATTTCTCCGGCATCATCACCCGATGATTTATCACAAATTGAAAAAGGAATAAATTACATTGAGAGTTTAGGCTATAGAACACTTCCGGGAAAAAATATTGGAAAGACCAGAGGCTATCTTGCAGGAACTGATAGTGAGAGAGTTGATGACATTCATCAGATGTTTGCTGATAAAAAAGTTAAAGCTGTTTTTTGTCTCCGGGGTGGTTATGGAGCATTCAGGCTGCTCGATAAAATTGATTATAAACTTATTCGAAACAATCCAAAAATTTTCGTTGGATTCAGTGAAATCACTTCTCTTCAAATGGCATTTTTAAAAAA